>JBGTBK010000001.1:0-2577 GCA_041749355.1 Sandaracinobacter sp.
GCGACGCACCGGGCCGGCCAGACGCACGGCCGAACAGCTCGGCGAAGAGGTCGGCCGGATCGCCGCCGAGATCGAAATCGAACTCCTGTGCGCGGCCGGGGCCCGTGTTCGGGCGGGTGCTGCGATAGCCGCCTGTCCCGCCTGCGCCGCCGCCGAAGCCGCTGAACTTGGGGTTGCCCTGCTCATCGATCTCGCCGCGGTCGTATTTCGCCTTCTTTTCCGGGTCGGACAGGATGTCATAGGCGCCGGTGACCGACTTGAAGCGTTCGGCGGCCTTGGGATTGTCCTTGTTCTGATCGGGGTGAAGCTGCTTTGCGAGCTTGCGATAGGCGCGCTTGATCTCTGCCGCATCGGCGGTGCGGGACACACCCAGCTGGGAATAGAGATCTGCCATCGCTGCCTTGCACCCTGCCTTCGCTCAACTGTTGCGCAAAAGACACACTGGATATAGGGCGCTGATGCGACTGCGGCAAGTCCGTCATGTTGCCGTCTGCGGCTTGTCTCGGAGCGCCCGGCGGCTTAGCCAGAGGTCATGACCGACCCTTTCGAACAGTTTGCGGCGTGGTACGCCGAGGCGCAAGCCGGCGAGGTGAACGATCCCAATGCCTGCGCGCTTGCAACCGCCGAGCTTGACGGGGACGGGCTGCCCCGGCCGGACGTGCGGATCGTGCTGATGAAGGACTTCGACTCGCGCGGCTTCGTGGTCTTCACCAATTACGACAGCGCCAAGGGCAGGCAGATCCGCGCCTGCCCGGTGGCGGCGCTGGACTTTCACTGGAAGAGCCTGCGCCGGCAGGTGCGCATGCAGGGCGCGATGGAGCGGGTGAGCCCTGAGGAGAGCGACGCCTATTTCGCGACCCGCCCGCGCGAGAGCCAGCTTTCGGCCTGGGCGTCTTTGCAGTCGGAGCCGTTGGACGTGCGCGAAACATTCGAGGCGCGGCTGGCCGAAATGGCGGCGCGCTTTCCCGCGGACGTGCCGCGCCCCAACAACTGGGGCGGGTACCGGCTGGTGCCGGACTGGATCGAATTCTGGGAAGACCGGCCCGGCCGGCAGCATTGGCGGACGCGGTTCGTTCGGGCCGGGGATGGCTGGAAGAGCGGGCTGCTCTACCCCTGAGCCGGTGACCGAGTCCCGGCATTCGCCGGGAGGGCGGTTGCCCGCACGGTCTCTCCGAAGAAGTCCGTCACGCGCGCCTTTGCCTTCGAATCGAGGTGCAGGCCCATCTTGGTCCGGCGCCACAGCACATCCTCGGCCGTGGTTGCCCACTCCTTGTCCTTCAGATGCTGGAGCTCGGCTTCGAAGATCCCGCCCAGATTTTCGCCCAGGCCGTTGGTGAGCAGGCCATCCGTCTCGGTGCCGTAGAGGCGGGCCATGCGCTCGACGATTTCGGGGGCATAGAGGTTGTGGCTGGCTTTCAGTGCAACCAGCCAGCGGGCGAAATCGGCCTGCACCGTGCCCCGGGTGCGGGGAATGTCGCCGCCCGGAAGAACGGCGTCGCGGGTCCAGCGCTTCGTTCGCGGGAAGAGCTCGGCCATCACGGCTTCGGCGAGCAGGCGGTAGGTGGTGATCTTGCCGCCGATCACTGTCATGGCAGCGGCGCCCCCCTCCCCTGCTGGACCAGCGTGGGGCACCAGCTTCCAGTCGCGGCTGGTTTCGCGGGCGCCCTTCCCTTCCTCAAGTACCAGCGGGCGGACGCCGGCAAAGCGGTGGACGATGTCATCCGACGTGAGCGGCTTGGCGAGGCTGCGGTTGACGGCTTCGAGGAGGTAGCTTTCCTCTGCCGGTGTGAGCGCCTTTGCGCCGGGTTCGTCCACGGCCAACTCGGTGGTGCCGATCAGGCTGTAGTCGCCTTCATAGGGGATGACGAAGATGATGCGGCCATCGGGCTGCTGCAGCATCCAGGCGTCGGCCGTGCGGTTCACCTTGCGGGTAACGATATGGCCGCCCTGAACGAGGGAGAGGCGCGGCGCATCGTTCACGCCCATCAGTTCGCGCGCGACCCGCTCGGCCCAGGGGCCGGCGCAGTTGAGGAGCTGGCGGGTCGCGAAGGTCGCGCCCGACGCAGTCGTGACCTCCCAGCCGAAATCGGTGCGGCGGGTGGCGGTGACTGGGTCGCGGGTGCGGATGGTGGCGCCGCGCGCCTGCGCGTCGCGGGCGTTGAGGACGACAAGACGGGCGTCGTCGATCCAGCCGTCCCAGTAGCGGAAGGCCCTTGTGAGGTTGGGCGCGAAGGCGGGGCCGGCTGCGTCCTTCTTCAGCTGGACCGTGGAGGAACCCGGGACTTCCTTTCGGCGGGCAAGATTGTCGTAGAGGAAGAGGCCGGCGCGGATCAGCCAGGCGGGCCTCAGATGCGGTTCGTGCGGCAGCAGAAAGGGCAAGGGCCAGCTGATGTGGGGGGCTGCGCTGAGGATCACCTCGCGTTCGGCGAGCGCCTTGCGCACGAGCCCGAACTCGTAGAATTCGAGGTAGCGCAGGCCGCCGTGGATGAGCTTGGTGGAGGCCGACGAGGTGGCGCCCCCGAGGTCGCCGCCCTCCAGCAGGGCGACTTTCAGGGGGCGGCCATCGATGCTGCGCCC
>JBGTBK010000002.1:0-2046 GCA_041749355.1 Sandaracinobacter sp.
TGCGGCGCCCCCGCGGAGGGCTACGCCCGTGAGCGCATCACAGCCCGGCTATCCGCACCTGTCGGCTTGCCTCGATCTGCTTCAGTTGGGCGCGCGCGGCATTGCCGGCTGCGATCATGCACAGATTCTGCTGCCGCCGCTCCTCGGCGCTGGCCGATGCGCTCACGCCGCACACCTGCGCTGCCATGCGGTCGATCCGCCGCTCAAGCTCAGCCCGGGCTTCGGGGTCGCTCAGATCCACGCCCCGAGCTGAAACACTGGCCGAAAGCGGCTCATCGGCCGCAACCGGGCCTGCCATTGCAACGCTCGCTGCAACCATCAGGGCTGCTGACCACGCAAACATCGATACTCTCCTGTGCCGTGGCGTCCCGTGCATGCGGTCCGCCTTCGTGCCGAGCCTCTAGTCGCGTTGCGTTACACTTTCCCCCCATCCTCTGCGGACGCTTCATGACATTCTGCAAACGCCATTCGTCGGGCACCAGCACAGGGCTCTTCTCGATAAACAGCAGAACAGAAACGAAAAAGGGGGCCAAATTGGCCCCCTTCTCCATTCGGCTGCGCTGCCCTCAGGCAGTCCGGCAGGCCTGCCTCAGTTGCGGCTCGCAGTCGCAGCAGCGGTCGCAGCCGCCCGATTGGCGCGGATGGCCGCGTCCATGCTTCCGCCCAGCGACGCGCTGGTGTCGGCAATGCAACGGGCTTCCTCGGCTTCCAGCGCCGTGCTCTGCGGCACCCCATCCACCGAGCAGATCGACCGCACCGCGCGGTCGAGCCGCCGTTGCAGCTCGGCCCGTCCGGCTTCGGTTTCCAGTTGAAGGTCGGCATAGGCGACCCGCTTGACGCCCTCGGGCGACGCCGTTGCCGGCACCGCCACGAGGGCCGAGACAGCTGCAAGAACAAGTCCGATAGTCTTCACAATACACTCTCCCTTCGGCGTGCGCCCCGGAATTGGGGTCCGTGCACGCGGGAGCAGCCGGTCGGTCCGAAGGCGGGTATCGCCTCATACGGACTCGCGCCGCATGCTCCCTTCAGACAGGGAAGCTATGCCTGTGTAAGAAACATGTCAATCAGATGTCATGAAGATGTAACAGAAATCTGCATGTCGGCATTTTCGGTGATTCGCAGGCGTCACCGCCCGCTCAGAAGCCTCCGATCCAGATAGCGTTCCACCGTGCCCATCATCTCGTCCATCTCGGCCGCGAAATGGTGGTTCGCCCCTTCGATCCTGTCGTAATCGATCGTGATGTGGCGCTGGGTCTTCAGCTTGTCGACCAGCTTCTGAACCGCCGGTTCGGTCACCACCTCGTCCGATGTGCCCTGCACGATGATCCCACTCGAAGGGCAGGGCGCCAGAAATCCGAAGTCGTACAGGTTCGCCGGCGGCGCGATCGAGATGAACCCCTTCACCTCGGGCCGCCGCATCAAGAGCTGCATCCCGATCCACGCGCCAAAGCTGTAGCCCGCAACCCAGGTGCCGCTCGATTCCGGGTTGATCGCCTGCAGCCAGTCCAGCGCCGAGGCCGCATCCGAAAGCTCGCCAACGCCATTGTCGAACAGCCCTTCGGACCGGCCGACTCCTCGGAAGTTGAACCGCAGCGTCGCAAAGCCGCGCTTCACGAACATCTGGTACAAGGCCAGCGTGATCGGATTGTTCATCGTGCCGCCCGCTTGCGGGTGCGGATGCAGGATGATCGCAACAGGGGGGCGGGGTTTGCCGGCCGGCTGGTAGCGGCCCTGCAAACGGCCTTCGGGTCCAGGGAAAATGACTTCCGGCACGCAGGCTCCTCAAGCGGTTGGGCGGCGTTTCGTTCTGCCCCGGAAATGGGGCAGGCCCACGCCGGGCATGGCTTCCGGGAAAGCCGGGGGTATAAGGAGCGCGAGCCTCAAAATGCAAGCACCATGAACAGCACGCCCACCCGGCAAACCTATCTCGACTGGGCCGCAACCGCCCCGCTTCGGCCCGAGGCAGCGGCCGCCATGGCCGAGGCAGCCGCGCGCCTGGCATCCGGCGAATGGGCAAACCCCTCCTCGGTCCATGGCCCCGGCCGC
>JBGTBK010000003.1:0-2721 GCA_041749355.1 Sandaracinobacter sp.
TGTCTCCTGGTTTGAACGTTGGGCGGTTGCGGTTTGCTCGTCGGGACCAGGAGGCTGCATAACGCTGGTTGTGGGCGCCAACTTCTGCTTGGGGCGGCGCTGCGGCGGGATCTGTGTTGAGTTCGTCATCCAGCGGAAGTCTGGGGGCGACTCCAAAAAAGGCAGCAATCGGTGACGTGCCAGTGGCCGTATGTGGGGTACGGTTGTATTCTGCGACGGCCTTAATTAGAGCATGGTCGGAACGCCGGCCAGGCTGTTGGCCAGCACGGCAAGCTTGGCGAGGATCGCGCACAGCAGCAGTCCGCCCAGGAAGGGCGGCGATCTCCAGCGCGGAACCGGCTTGGGCTGAGAGGTGGCGGACGTGCCCACCGCGCCCGTCTAGCGCGCGAGGAGGCTGTTCGTCGCGCGCAAAATGAAGCTCAGCGCGGGCCCTGGCGGAAGGTGGCGAGACCGGACTCGATCACCCGGGCGATCTCGGCCCGTTCGCGTGGCGACAGGAAGGTGCCGATCGCGTGGCGCGCGCCTCGCGCGCTGAGCCACAGCCGGTTCTGGTCCTCGCCGATCTCTTCCAGCTCCACCCGCGCCCAGTGCGGCTCGATCCGGGTGCGCCGCGCCGGGCCTTGGGCGGCGATGCGGACCAGCTCCAGCCCGGTGGAATCGAGGCGCAGATGCTCCGATTCCCGGCCCGAGCGATAGGAGGCGCGCATCGCCCACCAGAGGAGCGCGAGGTCTGCCAGCATGAAGGGCAGGATCGGCCAGGCGCCGAGAAACAGGAAGCGCACCCCCATCAAGAGGAAGATCAGCGCAACGCCCGCCAACATCAACCAGAAATGCCGGTGCGGCATCGACCGATTGGGCCGGAGTTCCAGATCGAAGATTGCGGGCTTGTCCATGGCGTGTCGCAATGCTCTAGCAGCGCAATGGCGACTGCTCCACGTGGCAAGATGTCTGCGGCCAAAACGGCCGCAGGGGGCAAACCGTCTGCGGCTGCGCGCAAGCCGGCGCGGCGCAAGCTGCCCAGGGCCGACGCGGTTGCGATCTTCGACACGCTGGGCACTGCCAATCCGGCGCCGGTGACCGAGCTGGAATTCGTGAACCCCTACACGCTGCTGGTCGCAGTCGTGCTGTCGGCGCAGGCGACCGACGTTGGCGTGAACAAGGCGACACGGGCGCTGTTCCAGCAGGTGCAGGACCCGGCCGCGATGCTGGCGCTGGGGCTGGATGGGCTGAAGGCCCATATTCGCACCATCGGCCTGTTCAACGCCAAGGCCGCCAATGTGATCCGCCTGTCGGAACAGCTGCTGGACCGGCACGGCGGCGACGTGCCCCGGACCGAGGCCGAGCTGGTCGCGCTGGCGGGTGTGGGCCGCAAGACCGCGAATGTGGTTCTGAACGAGGCGTTCGGCGAGCCGACCCTTGCCGTCGACACCCATGTGTTCCGGGTCAGCCGTCGGCTGGGGCTGACCGACGGGAAGACTCCCGATGCCGTGGAGCGCGACGTGGTGGCGCAGGTGCCGGCCCAGTGGGCGCGCGCCGCGCACCATCTGCTGATCCTGCACGGCCGCTATCTGTGCAAGGCGCGTACGCCGGAATGCTGGCGCTGCCCGGTGGCGCAGTGGTGCCGGTTCAAGCCCAAGACGCTTGCGCCCCCATTAACGCCGCGTTCAACCGCACAGAGCGACGCTTCGTCGAATTAGGGAGACCCTGATGCGCCTTGTCATGCTCGTTCTTGCCCCGCTGCTGCTTGCGGGCTGTGCCGAAAAGGCCCCGCGCACGGTGCAGACCATGATACCCGCCGGCGATCCGGTGAACTGCGTGCAGACCAGCCAGATCCGATCCACCCGGGTGATCGACGACCAGACCATCGACTTCCAGATGCGGGGCGGGACCCTGTTCCGGAACACGCTGCCCAACCGCTGCCCCGGCCTTGGGTTCGAACGGGCCTTCAGCTACCGCACCTCGATCAACCAGCTGTGCAGCGTGGACATCATCACGGTGGTGGTCCAGGGCGGCGGCCCGCAGATCGGGGCGTCTTGCGGGTTGGGGATGTTCGTTCCCGTGAAGCCGGCGCCCGACGAAACGGCCGCAGTCAAAGAATAGCGGCAATCTGCCCAAGCAACGGCTTGTCCGCCGGCGGCATGTCCAGCCGGAATAGCCCGTTGACCGGCACCCACTGCATGCGCTGCCCTTCGCGCGGGGTGGGCGCGCCCTGCCATTTCCGGATCGCGAAGGCGAGCAGCACCAGGTTCACCTTCTCGTAGGCGTGGGAGGCAAAGCCGCAGGGCGCAAGGCAGCTGGTCGCCGTGTGGATCCCCAGCTCCTCCTCAAGCTCGCGCACGAGTGCCGCCTCCGGGCTTTCCAGCGGCTCCACCTTTCCGCCGGGGAATTCCCACAGCCCGGCCATGTCCTTGCCCGCCGGCCGGTCGGTCACGAGCACATGGCCGTCGGTGTTCACCAGCACGGCGCAGGCGACCGTCAGGATCGGCAGCCGCCGGTCGGGCGGGCCGCCCGGGCAGTCCGTGAACTCAGCCGACAATGATCTTCAGCCGCTCGCCCGGCTGCAGAGGCCGATCCGGGATTCCGTTCAGCGCAAGGAAGCTCTGCAAGCGGTTGTAGGGGGGCGCCATCCGCTGCGACAGGCTTGCGGCCGTGTCGCCGGGGCGAACGGTGACGACGTCGATCTCGCGGCCGCGCCCGGCGGCCGCCGCTTCGGCCGGTGTC
>JBGTBK010000004.1:0-5108 GCA_041749355.1 Sandaracinobacter sp.
GCCGCCGCGGCGCGCGCGGCGCCCGCCCTTGCCCCGGCGCGAGGCGAGCATGATCCAGATGACAAGCAGGATCAGGAAGAAGATCAGCTGGATCGGAAAGCCGTCGTCGCCACCGCTGCCGGCGCCTTGCGCGGCTGCGACATTCTTGGCGGCCTCCTCGGGCGGGAGTTCGAGTTGTTTCGCGATGGCGTCGAAGCCGGCCTCGACTCCGCCGGGCATGTTGCCGGCGCGGAATTCGGGGATGATGGCGCGCTGGATGATGACCGACGAGAGCGCGTCGGTGAGGACGGGTTCGAGGCCGTAGCCGACCTCGATTCGGACCTTGCGGTCGTTGGGGGCGACGAGGAGGATGACGCCGTTGTCGCCGGTTCCCGTGCCGCCGGATTTCTCCGAGCCGCGCTTCTGGCCGATGCCCCAGGCGCGGCCCAGGCGGTAGCCATAGTCCTCGATCTCGTAGCCATCGAGGCTGGGCACGGTTGCGACCACGACCTGCGCGGTCGTCTGCTGTTCGATGGCCTCGGACTTGGCGGCGATCCGCGCTTCGACATCGGGCGGCAGGATGTTGGCCGCATCGACCACGCGGCCGGTGAGCTTGGGGAATTGCTGCGCAACTGCAGCGTTGGGCAGCAGCAAGAGGACAAGAAGGAGCGCAAGGCGCTTCATGGCTGGGCCGACATGAGGGCGGCCGGGCCCCGCCGCAAGGGCAGGGCCCGGACGTGCCATCAGAACTTCACGGTCGGTGCGGTTTCCGCATTGGCTGCGGTCGCCTTGAACGGCGCCTTGGGCTCGGCGCCATAGATGGTCTTGGCGGCGATGATGGCGGGGAAGGTGCGGATCTCGGTGTTGTAGGCCTGGACCGACTGGTTGTAGTCGCGGCGGGCAACCGAGATGCGGTTTTCCGTGCCTTCGAGCTGCGACTGGAGCGCCAGGAAGTTCTGGTCGGACTTCAGCTCGGGGTATTTTTCCACCACCACCATCAGGCGGGACAGGGCCGACGACAGGCCGTCCTGGGCCTGGCTGTAGGCGGCGACCTTGGCGGGATCATTGAGGTCGCCGGCGTTGATGGTGGTTTGCGTGGCCTTGGCGCGGGCTTCGGTGACACCGACGAGCACTTCCTGCTCCTGCTTGGCATAGCCCTGCACGGTTGCCACAAGGTTCGGGATCAGGTCGGCCCGACGCTGATACTGGTTTTCGACTTCGCCCCAGGCGGCGTTGACGCCTTCTTCCTTGGTTGGGATCGAGTTGATCCCGCAGGCGGACAGCGACAGGGCGGCGGCGAGCGGCAGGACGAAACGGACGATGCGCATGGTAGGACCCCCGGATACGATTAACCACAGGGATTGAAAGCCGCTGGCGGGCCGCGCGTCAAGAGAAGGCTTGCGGGCCGGGGTTGCATTGCGGGTCGGTTTGGGCTTGCGCTTGCACGGCCGGACGGGGCAGTTTGGCGGCCGACCAAGGGAAACAAGGGGGTCCTATGCTGAATGAGTTCAAGGCGTTCATCGCGCGCGGAAATGTGCTGGACCTGGCGGTCGGCGTGATCATCGGCGGGGCGTTCGGCACGATCGTGAAGTCGCTGACCGACGATCTCATCATGCCGCTGATCTCGGCCCTGTTCGGGACTGCGGACTTTTCGGCGAACTTCATCCGCCTCGCGCCGATCCCGGCCGATTTCAAGGGCGATCCCACCAGCTATGCCGCGCTGAAGGAAGCGGGCGTTGCAATGCTGGGCTATGGTGCCTTCCTGAGCGCGCTGGTGAATTTCCTGATCCTGGCCTTTGCGGTGTTCCTGATCGTGAAGAATGCGAACCGCTTCTTTGCGGCGACCGCGCCCGTGGAGGCACCGGCCGAAACGCCCGAGGATGTGCTGCTGCTGCGCGAAATTCGCGACAGCCTGAACAGGTAGAGCGCTGGTGGAAGCCCTGATCCTCTGGATGGAAGCAGCCCCGATCTGGCTGCTTGTGCTTGTGATGTTTGGCGCGTTTGCCATTGCCGTGCAGCTTGGGCTTGTGCTTGCCCGCCGGCGGGGGCCGAGGGAGGATGGGGACGATCCCGGGTTGCTGGTTTCGGCGTCGCTCGGGTTGATGGCGCTGCTGCTTGGCTTCACCGTTTCGATGGCGGTTTCCCGGTACGACGAGCGCCGGACGATGATGGTGGCCGAAGGCAATGCCATTGGCACCTTCATCTACCGGACCGACCTGATGTCGGCCGAGCAGCAGGCAAAGGCGCTGGCAGCGCTTGAGGACTATGTTGCGGCACGGATCGAAGTCGGCGGGCGTGAGGTCAGCAAGGCGGAGCTTGCAGACGCGCGACGCAGGCAGGCAGTGGCCCAGCAAACGGTCTGGCAGGCCGTGGTGGACACTACTGCGGTTGTGCCGGACGGGTCGTTCCGAATGCTGATCGTTGGGTCTGCGAATGACATGTTCGACATGGCGACTGCGCGCGACATCGCGCTGGAGAACCGGCTGCCCCACACCCTTGTGCTGCTGTTGCTGTTCTTCCCGCTCGCGAGCATGGTGCTGATCGGCTATGTGAGCGACAAGTCGGCGCGGACCAATGCGCTGGCATCATTCGAAATGATCCTGTTGCTGACGCTGGTTCTTGCCCTGATCGCGGACCTCAATCGCCCGCGCCGGGGAACGATCGTGGCGCCACAGGAAGTGATGATCGCAGCGCAGGAGCAGTTGCGCGAAACCCGGGCCCGGACGGCAGCAGCCACCCGCGCCCCAGAAGCCTCGCAAACAGGAGAATGACATGCGCGTGTTCCTTGCAGCAGCAGCCCTTGCAACCATGAGCGCCTGCGCCCCGACGCCCGAGCCGAAGCCAGCAACCGCAGCCCCGACGGGTGGCGCGGCGCTTGGCGGCGGCGAATGGGCGGTGTTCGAGATCAACGGCGCGCCCGTGGTTGCCAACAGCAAGCCTACGCTCCTGTTCGCGGAAGGCCGGGTGTCTGGCGCTGCAAGCTGCAACCGCTTCATGGGCGGCTACACCGTGGCCGCCGACGGGCTGAAGCTGGAGATGAGCCAGATGGCCAGCACCATGATGGCCTGCCCGGACCCGCTGATGCAGCAGGAGCGCGTTTTCCTCGACACGCTGGGTGCGGTGACGGGCTATGGCGTGGCCGGTGGGGTGCTGACGCTGACGGCGCCGGACGGGAAGACGATCAAGGCGCGGCGCTGAGGGCGGCCGCGGGCTGAGCCCGCGTGTCCGCTGACTTGAAGAAGAAATCGGAAGATTGCGCGGCGGAGCCGCGCCGTCGGACGGGTTCGGCGGCCTGAGGACCGCCGACCCGCCGGCCGGATGCGACGGCGAGTCCGCAGGCCTTCAGACGATCGCGGCTTTGCCGCAATCCTCTTCCAGGCTGCGGCCGCCTTTCGCGCTACGCGCTCCGCATTTGCACGATCCGCCCGGGCGCCCGAGGCGGTTCCCCCTTGGGCAGGGCGTCGATATGCTCCATCCCCTCGGTCACCTCGCCCCAGACCGTGTATTGCCGGTCGAGGAAGCGGGCGTCGTCGAAGCAGATGAAGAACTGGCTGTTGGCGCTGTCGGGGTTGGCGGTGCGGGCCATCGAGCAGGTGCCGCGCACATGCGGTTCGGCGGAGAATTCCTGGGCGATGTCGGGCAGGCTGGAGCCGCCAGTGCCGCGCCCTTGCGGGCAGCCGGCCTGGGCCATGAAGCCCGGGATCACGCGGTGGAAGACGATCCCGTCGTAAAAGCCGCTGTCGGCCAGTTCCACGATCCGGGCCACATGGCCGGGGGCGAGATCGGGCCTGAGCCTGATCGTCACGTCGCCCGTTTCGGTCGTCAGCTTCAGCATGTCGGGCACTCTGGTTCCTTTCCTGATTGGTTGGCCCCTGCCTAGCGCGGGGTTCGGGCGGCTGCCAGTGCAAAGCGGGCTGCCGGCTTGCCGCAGGCGCGGACGCGCTTGCCCGGAATGCGCCCAATGGCCATTCTTCACTGCCCCAAGCACTTGCCTTTGCGGCAAAGCCTAGGCTTTGTCCGCCGGTGACATCGCGCCCGACGACCGCCTTCCGCCATGCAGCTGTCCTGTGCCTTGGGCTGGGCGTGGCACAGCCCGTTGTGGCGCAGTCGGCACCGCCTGATCCTGCGTCGGGCGGATTTTCGCAGGAGGCCGAGGAGCTGTTCCTGCCCCTGCCGCCCTTGCCCGAGCCCGATGCGACCGAAGAGGTGGCTGTCGAGCCGATCGATATGCCGCCGGTCGAGCCGGTCGATCCCGAGCTGCTGGCCCCGCTTCCCGCACTTGGCGGCTTCGATCCGGCGCCGCGGACGGATTTTGTCTTTACCCAGGTGGCGCAGGAAGGCCTGCGCTACCGTGTGGTGGTGGACGGGTTGCAGCCCACGGGTCTCGACCGGGACTTCCGCCGGCTTTCGGCACTGTACCGGGGGCAAAACCGGCCGGCGACGGCGGCACAGATCGCGAGCCGGGCAACGGCCGACCAGGAGTTGATGCGGCGTCTGCTGTTCTCGGAAGGCTGGTATGGCGCGACGGTCGAGGTGCAGGCCGATTTCGCGCAGGACAGCCAGCCGAAGGACGCGCGGGCCGAGGTGCGGCTTATGGTGGTGCCGGGCGAGCGCTACACCTGGCGCGAGATAACACTCGACCTCATCCCCTCCGAGCGGGCTGAGCTTGGCGAGGGGTTCGGGCTGCTCGTCGGCGATCCGATCCGCGCCATCGACGTGGAAGCGGCCGAAGGCGCGCTGCTGCAGCGGCTGAACAATTCGGGCTACCCCTTTGCCGAAATCGGGGTGCGCGACGTGGTGCTGGACGAGGGCAAGCCGACCGGCACCTATCTTCTGACCGGCGACATCGGCCCGGTTGGCGTGTTCGGACCCGTCCGCCTGTCGGGGTTCCAGCCCTTCGACGAGGCCCATGCGCAGGTGATCGCGCGATTCGAGCCGGGGCAGCCCTATGACGCGCGGCTGGTGGATGATTTCCGCCGGGCGCTGATCGCGACGCAGCAGTTCGGCGGGGTGACGGTGACGCCTGTCGACACCGGGATCCGCGAGGGCGAGGCGGCCGTGACCGAGATCCGGGTGCAGGGCAACCGCGGGCCGCACCGGCTGCTGGCCGGCCAGATCGGCTTTGCGAC
>JBGTBK010000005.1:0-4141 GCA_041749355.1 Sandaracinobacter sp.
TGGGCAAGCGCGGGCAGCGCGCCGCGGTGCGGCGCGATCCGCTCCCACCGCTCGGCATCGGCGAACAGCACGGACGCACCCGAATCGGCGAGGCCATATTCCAGCTCGGCCCCGGTCCACCAGGCGTTCAGTGGCGTCACGATCGCGCCCACCAGCTGCCCGGCATAGAAGGCAACCGGCCACTCCGGCACGTTTCGCATCGCAATCGCGATCCGGTCGCCCTGCTTCACGCCAAGCGCCTTCAGATGGTCTGCCAGCCGGATGGTGGCCCGGGCAAAGGCCTCGAAGCTGACGCGCTCCTCCTCATGCACCAGAAAGACCCGCTCGCCGTGCGCGCGGCCGGCCGCGAAACAATGCTGCAGCGAGGGCGGCGCATTCTTCCAGCTGCGCATCCGCCGGCCGCGGACCTCAACCTCCTCCATCTCGAAGGGTGCCCCGGGCGCGGTGAGCAGCGCAGTTGCCTCTGCGATCGACATCGCCGGCCAGTTGTTCGTCATGGTCGTCCTCCCGGCCCCTCTCTGCCCAAGGCGGGCCGTCCGCGCAAACCTATCCAAAGCTCCGCCTGAAGCCGCCGATGATGTTGAGCACGGCAGGGCCGGCCGCCAGCAACAAGGGCACGGTGGAGGCGATGCTGTTCGCGCCCTCGATCAGCAGCAATGCAAAGAAGGCAAGCAGCAGCGGGAGCACCAGCGTCAGCGGCGCGCGCAGCCGGGTCCACAGCCCGTCGGGCTGGCTCTGCTGCCAGATCTTCAGTCGCTTGGGCTCCTCCACATGGCGAACGAACTGGGCAAAGCTGCGGTTCATGATGCGCGGCACCGGATCAAGCACCACGATCCCGCGCCTGACCAGCGAACGCATCGCATAGGCCTCCGCGATGTTGACCAGCTGGCCGTGGGCAAAGCGATAGATCAGGATCTGCTCGGCCCGGCTCGAGACCGACCAGAGATAGTGGTAATGCTCGATCAGCTGCGAGGCGAGAAAGTCGATGATGGCGGCTTCGGTCTGCTGGTCGAGATCCTTGCGCCGCGCCCAGTCGACGATCTCGGGGGCCTGCAGGCCGGCGCTTGTGTCGGGGATGATCGCCTCCACCACATGGTCAGGCAGATAGGCCAGCTCGTCGAGCACCAGCCGCATCGTGCGCTCCTCCGGCTTCAGCTCCACGCCCGCCTCGTCGCGCGGGGCCGCCCGATAGACATAGTTGGTGAACTGCTCGAGGATCCGGCTCCAGCGGATGTCCTCGGCATTGGTCCAGCGGGAAAGCTCGTCTGCGGGGACAGCACTCTCGCGATGCTCGGAGGATTGGAGGAAGCGGTCGAGCGGCGACAAGTCCGCCAGCAGGCCGATCCGGCAGCGCGCGCCGGCAGGCTCGGCGCGCTGCTTCTCCAGCAAGCGCTCGATCAGCTGCAGCGCGCGCTGGCGGCGATTGGAATCGCGGAAAAGCAGCTCGAAATCATAGAGCAGAAGCAGCCGCTGCTTGCCCTCCGCCTTCGGCAACTCGATTGCGTCAGCCTTCCCGTCGGTTGCCGTCACCTGATAGAGATCATGCTTGTCGGTCGCTGCCGCAATCAGCCCGGATCGCACCCAGGATGGGGCCCCGATCGCCATGAAACAGGGGCGAACGGTCTGCAGGTCAATCCGTCGGGGGCTTTCGCCCGGGACCTCCTCGAAGCGGGGATAATCCACCGCTTCCAGCGCGATGCCAAAGCCGAACAGCGAGCGCCCGACCGTTCGCACGGCCACCATCAAAAGCCCGGCAAGCAGCCCGGTGAACAGGAGCATCAGGATCAGCCCGATCGCGCCCGGCGCACCCTTCGCGCCAGCCCCCGGCGCCGCCACCGGAACAAGCGAATCCTCGCCGATCGCGATCTGCCGGGCAACGGCCGTGAAGGAGAAAGGCGCCTCGATCATCTCCTCGGTGTCGGCGGCCTCTTGGGAAGGGGCCGCTGCGTCGACCGGAAAGGGCCTGTCCCGCCATGCCAGGCGGAAGACCCGGCTGATGCTTGCCGTTTCGCGCGCCTTTGCAGCAGCGGCCGCGCTGTCGGCTTCCGTCTGTGCCTGACGCGCCATCGTCCCGAAGTGGGTGCGTGCATCCGCTGCAAGGCCCAGCACAGGCACCACCGAAACCAGCAACAGCAACACCAGCATCAGCTTCCGGAAATGCGCTTCCGTCGCTTCGCTGAGCGGCGCGCGAGCCGCATCGGCCGGACGCGCCATCTGCCACAGCAGAACCGAAGCCGAGGCCACCGCCAGAACCACCGCCGCCAGCCCCAGGCTTGCCGGCAGCAGGAGCAGAAGCATCGCCAGCAGGGCCATCCCGCCGCCAATCGGCCAGAGCCGGGCATAGCGCAGGCGGCGCGATTCATCGGGCCACAGCCAGTCCCAGCTGCGAAGCTTCAACGCCGAGCGGGCAAGCGTCATCGCGCCAACGCCAAGCGACACCAGGAACGCCAGCCCCAGCCACAGCATCACGGCATTGAGCGAGGCGCGCGCAGCGGCCCGATCAACTGCATCCCGGTCGGCAAAGCTCAGCACCGCCCAACGGGTGCAGGGCACGCGGGCAATCGCGATCATCCGCTCCGTCCCCTCGTAGGTGCCGATGAACTGCTGGGACCGGGCGGTGCCGGCCCTGCAATCCGCAGCCGACGGCAGGTCGGCCGCGACCGCGCCGATCAACCGCCGGGCGCCGGCGTCAAGCCCGCTTTCCAGATATTCGATATGGGCCCGCCCGCGCTGGTGGTGGAACAGCACGGGCCAGTCGGCCTCGCCCAGATCGACCACCGCATAGCCGCTGCCGGCCTCGGTGCTTGGGCCGAGCATCGCCTGCATCACGAAGCTCAGCACCAGCACCCGGCCCTCGCCGTCAAGCTGCGCGACGGTTGCCGCACAGCCGTCCTGCACAGCAGTGCTCCCGGCCGGGTCCGACGGTTTTGCCGTTGCCGCATAGGCATCGGGCGTGGCTGCCAGCAGCGGGACTGCAACCACCGTCTTTGCAACCCCGTCGGGCCGCGAACGCACCTGCTCCACGGCAAAGCCCCTGTAGCCGCGGCAGCCTTTCAGCGCGGTCGCGTCCAGTTCGCCCGACCCTGGGTCGAGGTCGCCCACAAGGGCGCGGCGGTAGTAGCCCCGATCCCCCACGTCCCAGTCGGCCCCCGGCTGGTCGCGCAGCGCAATGATCGGCGTGTCGAGCGCCTGGCGGCCGACACCATCCAGAAAGAACAGGGTGTTGGGTTGCGGCAGCCCGGTCGCGTCGTCCGCTTCGCCCACGATGATCGTGCCGGGCCTGGCGGCAAGCGTCGAATCCGGCACGGTCCCCGCAAGCAGCGGCTCCATCGGCCGGGCGAGCTGCGCCTTCAGTTCGGCGTGCATCTCGCGGGCCAGATTCTCGGACTGGGCAGCCATTGCGCCATGGGCCGCCTGCCGGGCCGACAGCACATCCCAGGCCAGCACAACCGCAGCCGTTGCAAGACCCGCGGCCAGAACAAGGCCGGCCACAATCCCGGTCAGTTCCAGCCGGCGGATTCCATCGACCGGCCCGAGGAACGCCAGCTTGATCACCGGCGTCAGCGCCAGCAGGATCGCCAGTGCCAGGGCAAAGGCGATTGCGGCCGCCCCCGCCAGGTCGACATCGAACAGATTGCCCCGCGCGGGCGCAATTCCCACCACATAGAAGTCGATCGTGCGGTCGGTCGCCGCAATGGAAACCGGATAGAGGTAGAGCCGATAGGGCTTGCCGGCGATCCGGCTGTCCACCGGCACCAGCGCGTCGGGCCGTTCGGCGCCGAGGGCGCTCACAAGGCCCGCGGCAGACCCGCTGCTGTCCATCTTGGCAGCGGCTTCCGCCAGCGCTGCCGTCTGGTCGCGCAGGCGGGGCAGCTCGTTCAGACTCCGCACCGGGATCTCGGGGCGCCCCACCTGGGCCACCACCTTCAGCGCCGGCAGGTCCTTGCCGATCGTGGCCGATGCCCCTTCCACGATCAGCACATGGTCAAAGCCGTCGGGAAGGGTCAGCACGGCTTCCAGCGGCAGGTCGCGGATCGCATAGTAGATTCGCGTGGTTCCGGCCGGCAGCACCCGCTGCTGCGCGACTGCGCGTGCATGGTACCGATCGCCCGGCCCGCGCGGCTCGCCAAGCGCCACGCCC
>JBGTBK010000006.1:0-3150 GCA_041749355.1 Sandaracinobacter sp.
TCCCGCCCGTCCAGCACCGCGCCGCCGGGCTGGCCCGCAAAGGCCAGCTGGAACGACAGCAGCGCCGAGCGCACCTCGGGAAGCGCCGACACGCGCGAGGCCGCTTCCCCCGTATGCGCTCCGCGAAGCTCGGGATCCTCCAGCAACGACAGGTCGAGCGCGCTCGCCTTGGTCCCCACCGCCGGTCCATCCGACAGGTCGAGCCCGGCGCGCAGCGCCGAGAGCGCAACCGCCCGATACAGGGCGCCCGTGTCCAGGTGTGGCACGCCGAAATGCCGGCCCAGCGCACGCGCAATCGTGCCCTTGCCGGATGCCGCCGGCCCGTCGACAGCAATCAGCGGGATCACACCAGCAGCTTCACGATCCGCGGGGCGATATCCTCGGGCTTCACGGTGGGTGCAAAGCGTTCCACCGCTTCGCCCTCGCGGTTCACCAGGAACTTGGTGAAGTTCCACTTGATCCCGCTCGATCCCAACAGACCTGGCGCTTGTTCCTTCAGTTGCCGGTACAGCGGATGCGTGCCCTCGCCGTTGACTTCGACCTTCGCGAACATCGGAAAGGTGACGGGATAGGTGGTCGAGCAGAATTGCGCGATCTCGGCCGCATTCCCCGGCTCCTGCTTGCCGAACTGGTTGCAGGGAAAGCCCAGAACCGCAAAGCCGCGGTCGTGGAAGCGTTGATACAACTCCTCCAGCCCGGTGTATTGCGGCGTGAATCCGCACTTCGAGGCCACGTTCACGATCAGCAGCACCTTGCCGCGATAGTCCGCCATCGAGATGTCCCGCCCATCCAGCGTGACAGCGCGATGGTGGTAGATGTCGTCCGCCATTCGAACCCTCCCGAACTTCCCTGTCACCCCGCTTGCCGGGCAACATGGGCTGCACGGCGCGGAAAGAAAAGGCCTCTCGGCCAGCCATTGCAAGTCGTCCCGCCACGGGGAAGGTCCCCGAACGAAAGGCCCCGAACGAAAAAGGGCCCGGCGTCGCATGCCGGGCCCCCTTCGAGGGTGGCCCCGGGGAAACGGGGCCCTTGGTCGCTCTTCTGCGAGCCGGTGCTGCCTACTCCCTCTGGCCGAGGAAGCTGAGCAGGAACTGGAAGAGGTTGATGAAGTCGAGATACAGCGTCAGCGCGCCCATGATCGCGGCCTTGCCCGCCATGTCGGTGCCGGCGACATATTCATAGGTGTCCTTGATGCGCTGCGTGTCGGCAGCCGTCAGGCCTGCGAAGATCAGCACGCCCAGGATGGAAATCACCAGGCTCAGCGTGCCGCTTGCCAAGAACATGTTCAGCAGCATGGCCACCAGGATGCCGATCAGGCCCATCACCAGGAAGGTGCCGAGCTTCGACAGGTCCCGCTTGGTGGTGTAGCCATAGAGGCTGAGGCCGGCAAAGGCCGCAGCGGTCGCAAAGAAGGTCGTCGCGATCGACGTCGCCGTGTAGACGAGGAAGATCGTCGACATCGACGCACCCATGATTGCCGCAAATGTCCAGAACAGGGCCTGCACGGCCCCTTCCGACATCTTCTGGTAGCGGAAGCTCAGCAGCATCACGAAGGCAAGCGGCGAAAGCGCCACGATCCAGCCAAGGCCGGACAGCCCGCCCGTGGGCGAAACCAGCGCATTCACTGCACCCGTCATGTTCATGCCAAGCGCAACCACACCCGTCAGCAGCACGCCCGACATCATGTAGTTGTACACGCTCAGCATATGCTTGCGCAGGCCGATGTCATACTCGGCTGCGGTGGTGCCGGTGCGGGCTGCGGCTGCAGCGCCACGACCAAAGCGGGGATCGGCCTGATTGACCATCGAATTCGTCTCCGTCGCGCCGGGGGTTCCCGCCATCCCGTGCAGCCCACAAAGGGCGCGGTCGGAAATCGCGGCTCCGGCGCAATTGATATCGCTGATGTAACATAGGCTTTCAAGGGGTGGAAGCGAAATCTTTCACCGATGAAACATATCAGCCGGCCCGCAAAACCCTTGCCACCTTCACCCCCAGCGTCCGCCACGCCCCCACCAGCCCCAGCACCAGCGTCACGGCCGCTCCCAGCAGCACCGTCATCAACGCAACAGCCCAGTCCGGGCTCCAGCCGAACTTCAGCACCTGCGTCACCACAAGCCAGGCCGCGAGCCCGCCCAACGCCAGCGCGATCAGCGCCACCAGCAGCCCCAGCCCCGCATATTCCATCGCAGCCGCGCTCATAAGCTGCCGCCGCGTGGCGCCCAGCGTCTTCAGGATCACATTGTCATACACCCGCGCCCGCGCCTGCGCTGCCAGCGCCCCCACCAGCACCGCAATGCCGGCAAGGATCGCAACGCTGGCGGCCGCACGAACCGCAGTCCCCATCTGCCGAACAAGGTTCCCCACCTCGCCCAGCACATCGCCCACCTTCACCACCGAAACGGTCGGGAAGGCGCGGGTCACAGCGCCGGTGAAGCCTGCCTCGGCGCCCGGCGGCGGAGTTACCGTCGCCATCCAGCTGTAGGGCGCCGCTGCAAGCGTGTTCGGGTCATAGACCAGCACGAAATTGAACCCCAGGCTGTCCCAGTCCACCTGCCGCAAGGATGCGATCGTCGCCTCGATCTCCACGCCAAGCACCGAAACCGTGATCCGGTCGCCCACCTTCAGCCCCAGATAGCCCGCCTGCTCGGCGTCCATCGAAACAAGCGGCGGCCCGGCATAGTCGGCCGGCCACCATTTGCCGGCAACCAGCCGATTGCCTTCGGGCACGGTGGCCGACCAGGTAAGCCCCCGGTCCCCGCGCAGCACATAGGCGCCGTCGGGCAGGTCCTTCAGCTCGCTTGCCGGCACCCCGTTCACATGGGTCACAGGCCCGCGCAGGCTCGGCACCATCCGGTGCTCGGTGCCCGCCGGCAGGCTCGCCTCGAACCGCGCCGCATCCTCCTTCGGCAGGTCCAGCAGGAAGAAGGCCGGCGCCTTGTCGGGCACTGTCTTCTTCAGCTCCGAATTGAAGCTCGTCTCGATGAAGGCCAGAGTCGCGAACAGGCTCAGCCCCAGCCCCAGCGCCACCACCAGCTGGCGCGTCATGGCGCCCGGCCGGTGCAGGTTCGCAAGCGCCAAACGTGGCAGCACCCGGCGCGGCCGAGGCAGCCGGCGCGCCACGATCTTCACCAATGTGCCCAGCCCGAACAG
>JBGTBK010000007.1:0-6135 GCA_041749355.1 Sandaracinobacter sp.
GACACCATCGTCCTGACCTATGCGCCGGCCAGCGCGCCGGCCGATCTGTGGCGCGACACGCTGGTGCTGGCGCCAGAGGGTGGCGCGCTGCGGGTGGCCGACATCCGCTATGATCAGGGGACAGGCGGACGGTTCACCGCCTGGCTGGACGAGTCCCTGCGGAGCCCCGGCTGAAGGTGGGGCCCATTGTCTCGGCAGTGCGGGCGGACTTGCGCCACGGCCTGCGAGACCGGCAAGTGAGCCGATGACGATGGAAGAGACAGGAGCGCGCGACCGGGTCGTGGTGATAGGCACGTCGGGCGGAATTGGGCGGGCATTGGCTGACGAGGCCGAGGCGCGTGGTGCCGAGGTGATCCGGCTGTCGCGACCGGTCATCGACGTGGACGACGAGGCAGGGATTGCGGCGTCAGCAGACGCGGCGGGCGACGGCCTCTCCCACGTCATCGTGGCATCCGGACTGCTGCACCGCGGGGCCCAAGGCCCCGAGCGGGACTGGCGGCAACTCTCGGCCGACTGGATGCTGGAGAGTTTCAAGGTGAACACGGTTCTGCCGGCGCTGGTTGCGAAGCATTTCCTGCCGCGGCTCAGGCGGGACGCCCCTGCCCTGTTCGCCATCCTGTCGGCGCGGGTGGGGTCGATCGGCGACAACCGGCTGGGGGGCTGGCACAGCTATCGGGCATCAAAGGCGGCGGCGAACCAGCTGGTGCGGACCCTGTCGGTGGAGCTTTCGCGGAAGAACCCGACTGCCGCAATCGTGGCGCTGCATCCGGGCACGGTGGACACGGGCATGTCGAAGCCGTTCCAGCGCAATGTGGCAGCGGAGAAGCTGTTCACGCCGGCCGTTTCGGCCGCGCATCTGTGGGCGGTGATGGACGGGATCGACGCCGGGAAGAGCGGCGGCTTCTATGCTTGGGATGGCGCCGAAATTCCCTGGTAGCCCTTTCGTTGTTAACCATGCCGCAGGAAAGATGGCGCAGTTCGGGCGCGAAGCTGCCCCTTTCCGGTCGCAATCGGCCCTTAGCTCAGGGCGCAGCATGCGACACGAGTCTGCCCTGAAGGCCCTTGAGGCCAGCCGCGCCCGGCTTCAGTCGGCGGTGAGCCTGTCGCCTGCGGGCAAGCGGCTGCTGTCGATCGGCCTGTCGGCTGCCATCGTCGCCTATCTGATCAATGCGGTTGCCGACATCGGCTGGCGCGAAGTGGCGGATGTGCTTCCGGGCAACCCGCTCTTCTATGTGCTGGTGGGAATGTCCTACATGGCGACCCCGGTGACGGAATATATCATCTTCCGGCGCTGGTGGCCGCTGACGCCGCGCGCGCTTGCAGTGTTTTCCAAGAAGCGGGTGCTGAACGAGGCGATCTTCGGCTATTCGGGCGACGCCTATCTGTTCGTCTGGGCCAAGAAGGCGCTGGGCGCGCGCGAGGTTGGCGCCGGGCCGCTTGCGGCGGTGAAGGATGTGGCGATCACCTCGGCCCTTGCCGGCAATGTCGCGACGCTGCTGATGCTGGGCCTTGCCCTTTCGATGGGCGGTGGACCGGCTGTGGAGCAAGCCTTCACGGGCCCTGCCATGCGCTCGGTCGGCTTCGGCTTTGCCTTCGTGATTTCGGTCAGCCTTGCGATCCTGCTGTTCAGCCGCAAGGTGATGAGCCTGAGCGCGCGGGAGAATTTCCTGATCTTCCTGCTGCACTGTGCGCGGCTGCTGATCGGCTCCGCGCTGCTGCTGCTGGCCTGGATCATCGCGCTTCCGGAAGTGGATGTGGGCACCTGGATCGTGCTCGGCGCGCTCCGCATGGTGGTGACCCGCCTGCCCTTCGTTCCAAACAAGGAGCTGCTGTTTGCAGCGATCGGCGTGACGCTGACGGGGGCTGCGGCACCGCAGGTGGCAGCGCTGATGGCAGCGGCCGGTGCCCTGCACCTGGCAAGCCATGTGATTTCCTACGCGGGGGCGTCCTTCATCGAGAGCCGCGGCACCGCCGTGGCCCAGGAAAGACTGGCCCAGCCAGTCGGGAGCATCTGATGCGCAACCTTCTTCTTTCCGCGGCCCTTGCCGCAACCCTGCTGGGCAGCCCGGCTGCCGCCGCGGCCCTCGGCCCGGACGCTGCGGACTGCAGCCCTGGCTCGGGCAAGGATGCCGTGCTGATCACGGTCGACGGGTTCAAGAACCGCGACGGCACCCTTCGCGTCGAGCTTTGGCCCGGCACCGAGGGTGATTTCATGCGCGACCACCACCAGCTGGTGGCCGAGGGCAAGGCCTATCACCGCGTCACCGTCCCGGTTCCAGCGTCGGGCCCGGCCAGGATTTGCGTGCCGCTGCCAGGTGCGGGCACCTATGCGGTTGGCGCCTTCCATTCCCCGTCGGGCCAGCGGAAGTTCAACTTCCGGCAGGACGGGGCGACCTTCACACGCAACCCGAAGGTGGGCCTTTCGAAGCCCAAGGCTTCGGACGTTGCAATGCAGTTCAAGCCCGGACTGTCGGAAGCGACCGTCACGATGAACTATCTGCGCGGCCTGGGTTTCAAGCCGATCCCGCGCGACCAGCTGCAATCGGCGGAGAGCCGCTGATGGGGGGAAGAGGCATGCACATCGTCGACGTCGCGGAATTCTATGCCCCGCTTGGCGGCGGGGTGAAGACCTACATCGATGCCAAGCTGGCCTTCGGGCACCAGACTGGCGTGAAGGTGACCGTGATTGCGCCCGGCCCGGAAGACCGGGTGGAAGCCCGCGACGGCGGCCAGGTGATCTATGTGAAGGCGCCGGCGATCCCCGTCGACACGCGCTACCATGTGTTCTGGAACGCAAGGCCAGTGCACGCGCTTCTCGACACGCTGAAGCCCGATGTGGTGGAGGCCTCCTCGCCATTCCGTGGCGCCTGGATCGTCGCGAACTGGAAGGGCCGTGCTGCCACCCGTGCGCACAAGGCCATGTTCATGCATGCCGATCCGGTGGCGGCCCACCTGCAGGTGTGGACGCAAAGCTGGCTGAAGGCCGACACTGTCGACAAGGCGGCCTTCTGGTACTGGAGCTATCTGGCCCGCACCGCGCGCCGCTTTGACAGCGTGATCGTTGGCAGCCGCTGGTTCGGCCAGCGCATCAAGAAGCAGGCCGACATCGACAGCCAGCTGATCCCGCTTGGCGTCGACACCGACCTGTTCCACCCGAGGAAGCGCGACCCCGAGCTTCGCCGGCAGATGCTGGCCGGCTTCGGCCTGCCGCCGTCGGCCCGGCTGCTGGTGGGCGTGGGGCGCCATCATTATGAAAAGCAGTGGCCTGTGGTTTTCAGGGGCGTGGGTGCGCTTCGTGACGACAATGTCGCGATGATCCAGATCGGCAACGGCTTTGCCAACGAGCGGGTGACCGAGGCAGCGGCTGCGGCCGGAAACGTGCGCCTGCTGGGCCAGATCGGCGACCGCGAACAGCTCGCCCGGATCCTCGCCTCATCGGACGCGATGATCCACGGCAGCCGGGCCGAGACCTTCGGGCTGGTGGCGAGCGAGGGCCTTGCAACCGGCATCCCGCTGATCCTGCCGTCGGAAGGCGGCTGCACGGATGCTGCGGCACCCGCCTGGGCCGAGCTGTACGAGCCCGGCAATCCAGTGGGCGCGCGCGACGCGATCCTGCGCCTGCTGAACCGCAACCCGGACCAGCTGCGGGTGGCAGCCATCGGTGCGCGCCACAGCCATATCTCGACGCCTGCGCAGCATTTCGAACGGCTGTTCCGCCTCTATTCGGACCAGACCCCGCCGGTGATCATGCCGGTGCCCGCCCACGCAAGCGACGGCATGGCGGTTCGCGCCGCCGCCTGAGCCCCGGCTATTCCGCGGCTTCGGCCAAGGCTGCTGCGGGGCTCAGCGGGCGGAACTGCAGCGTTCCGTCGGCGAGCGGGTCTTCGTGGATCGACTTGCGGTCGCGCAGATAGTCCTGCGTGTCGCGCCAGGGATCGGTGCTGGACTGGCGGGGCAGCGTGTCGAGCGCGCGCTGCACATAGCCCGATGTCAGCAGCAGCGGCTCGTCTTCGACTGCCTGGGTGCGCTCGGGCACGGCGATGGGCGTTGCCGGATCGTCCAGCGCGTTCAGCAGGCGGCAAGCAAACTCGCAAGTGAGATCGGCCCGCAGCGTCCAGGAGGCGTTGAAGTAGCCGAACACATAGACGAGGTTCGGGATCCCCTCGAGCATCATGCCGCGATAGACATAGCGGTCGTTGGGCAGCACCTCCTGCCCGTCGACGGTCACCTTCGCGCCGCCCAGCACCTGCAGGCGAAGGCCGGTTGCCTTCACAACGATGTCGGCATCGATCCGCCCGCCCGATTTCAGCTGGATCCCGGCCTTGTCGAATCGTTCGATGTGGTCGGTCACCACGCTGGCCGAGCCATCGTTCACGGCCTTGAAGAAATCGCTGTCCGGGACCAGGCACAGCCGCTGTTCCCAGACATTGTATTTGGGCTGGAAATGGGCCTGCACCACATCCTCGGGCAGTTCCTTCCGCAGCATGTCGGTGAGGCGCTTGTTCACCTTCTTCGGGTTGGTGCGGGCCTGCTTGAACACCAGATTCTGCCAGAACACGTTGCGCCAGCGGATCAGCTTGTAGGCGGCCATGTCGGGCAGGATGGCGCGGACAAAATTGGCGAGCCTGTCTTTCGCCGGGCGCGAGACCATCCAGGTGGGCGAACGCTGCAGCATGGTGACATGGGCTGCATCCCTTGCGACCACCGGCACGATGGTGACGGCCGTTGCGCCCGAGCCGATCACCACGACCTTCTTGTTCCGGTAATCCAGGTCCTGGGGCCAGTGCTGGGCGTGGAACATGCGGCCGCCGAAGCTTTCCTCGCCCTCGAAATGCGGATTGTGCGGGTTGTCGTAGCTGTAATAGCCGGCCGCCATCAGCAGCATCCGGCACTCGAACTGCTGCGGGCCGTCGGGCGTGTCGGCGGTGACCTGCCAGCGGCCGGTGGTGCTGTCGAAGCTGGCGGAGGTCACCTTGTGGCGGAAGCGGATGTGGCTGTCGATTCCGCCCTCGCGCGCGGTTTCGTTCACATACTTGAGGATGTCGGGGCCGTCGGCGATCGCCTTCTGCTCGGTCCAGGGGCGGAACACATAGCCCAGCGTGAACATGTCGCTGTCGGAGCGGATGCCGGGGTAACGGAACAGGTCCCAGGTGCCGCCGATCGACTCGCGGGCCTCGAGGATGGTGAAGCTTTTGCCTGCGCACTTGTCCTTCAGGTGCCAACCGGCGCCGATGCCGCTGAGGCCGGCGCCGACGATGACCACGTCGAAGCTCTGCATCCTGTCTGCTCCCTGAAAATCCACTCTCGTCTTCAGCCTGACATGCGGAGTCGGACTCCGCAAGTCTGGCACTTGGCGCAGGCTGCTTCGGGTGGCAGACTGCTTGCCGGGAGCGAAGGCGGCAGGGCCGCCGTGCGAGAGAAAGCGGCAGGGCCGCTTTCGGGGAGACGAAGATGGCAGGACCGGGGAGGCTGGCGCGCCGCGCCGCGCTGATCGTTGGTATTTCGCTTCTGGCGGCAGGCACGGTGCAGGCTGCCCCGACTGCGGCGCTGAACAAGCCGACCCTTGCCGGCGAGGTTGCACCGACAGTCGAGCCAAGGCGCGCCGTGGCCCGCCTTGCAGCGCTGATCCGGGCGGACTTTTATGATGCGGTGCGAGCGGCGCGGATTGCGAACGCGCTGGAGGCCGCAGCGGCGGACGGCGCGTTCGACCGGCTGACCGACCCGCGCGACCTGAGTTTCGAGCTGACCCGCCGGCTTTCGCCCGAGGACCGGCATTTTGCCGTGAGCTGGGCCCAGCCCGGGCCCGACAGTGGGCCGGGCCTTGTGCCGCCGGCACCGGACCTGTCGCGGGTGAACCACGGCTTTGTCGAGGCCCGCGTGCTGCCAGGCGGGGTCGGCTATGTGAAGATCGACCAGTTTGCGCCGATCGAGATCGCGGGGTGTCCGGCCCAGGCTGCTGCCGACGCAGCGCTTGGCTTTGTGGCGGCGACGCCCACGCTGATCATCGACCTGCGCGACAATGGCGGCGGATCGCCGGCCATGGTCGGCTATCTGGTGCAGCAGTTCGTGGCCGCGCCCGAGCGGATCGCCAACCGCTTCAAATCCCGCCGCGGGCCCGACCGGCTGGAACTGTCG
>JBGTBK010000008.1:0-10036 GCA_041749355.1 Sandaracinobacter sp.
CGATCTGTCAGGGCAAGCGCGGGGGCGAGGGCGACCAGCGCGAGGGCCGAAAGGGTGAAGGCATACCAGGCGAGCACAAGCGTCGGACCGCCGGCGGCGAAGCTTGCGAGGATCTGCGGCGCCGGTTCGCGGAGGACGGCAGGGTAGTCGAAGCTGGAAGCCAGCCAGGCGTAAGGCAGGTTGAACCCGACCGCCAACGCCAGGGTTGCGAGGCCCAATGGGCGATTCGCCGGGCGGCCCAGGCCGCTGCGCAGCGCCTCGGGCTGGGGCGAGTATCCGAATCCGCGTCTGATGGTTGCTGGCACTTCCTGATCCTTCGTCACATGTCACCGACTGGTGATGTGCTGATATGTCACCAATTGGGGACTTGTCAAGGCGCCGCTGTGGGCGCACCAAGGACGGACGGGTTTGAGGAGGATCGGCGTGAGCGAAACAGGCGTTGGCGAAACAGGCGTTGGCGAACCGGCGCGGGGACGGGACCGGGAGCGGACCGAGGCTGCGATTCTGGAAGCGGCAAAGGCGCAGCTGGCGGAAGCCGGGTTCCAGGCCTTTGGCGTGAACGCGGTCGCGCGCCGGGCGGGTTGCGACAAGCAGCTGATCTATCGCTATTTCGGCGGGCTTGAGGGACTGGCTGCTGCAGTGGGGCGGAGCCTGGCCGAACGGGCCGAGGCTCCCGCCGCCGGAGATCGGCCGCAAAGCTATGGCGAGTTGAGCGAGCGACTTTTGCTGGCCTTCCTGGAGCGGTTTCGGGGCGACCAGCTGGCGCAGAAGATCGCGGCCTGGGAGCTTTCCGAGCGCTCGCCACTCGTGGATGAGCTGGCCAAGGCTCGGGCCGAGGCGTTGGGGCGCTGGATGGAGCGGATGCGGGGCGGCCTAACCCCGCCACCCGGAATAGACGCGCCGGCGGTTAACGCCGTGCTGATCGGGGGAATCCAGCAGCTGGTGCTCGCTTCGCAGACGATGGGGAGCTTTGCCGGGCTTCCACTGGCCGAGGACCGCAACTGGATCCGGGCGCGGCTTGCGATCCGGGCGCTGATCCGGGGGATCTATCGCCCGCTGATGGGCGGGCCGGACACGCTGCCGGAGGGCTGAAGCCCTGCCCTATTCGTTGGCATAGGCCTTCAGCAGGTCGTGCAGATAGGCGCGACCCTTGAGCACCGACGAGACGCGAATCCGTTCGTTGAGGCCGTGCACGCCGCCGCCGTCGGCATCGTAGAGGATGCCGGGAACGCCGTAGACCGGGATGCCGACGGCTGCGAGGAAGGGGCCGTCGGTTGCCCCCGTGCTCATGATCGGGAGCAGGGGCAGGTTGCCGAAATGCATTTTCCCGAGCGCGGTGGCCGGCTTCAGGATGCGATCGGTGAGCGGCGGCTGGACCGCGACCGTGTTGCGGGCGTTCTTGGCGCTGACCGTCACCTTTGGGTTGGCGATCGCCTTTTCGAGCGCGAGGCGGGTGCCTTCGACCGTCTCGCCGGGGATGATGCGGCAGTTGACGTTGGCGGTTGCGCGCTGGGGCAGCGCGTTCTGGGCGTGGCCGGCCTGCACCTGGGTTGCGACGCAGGTGGTGCGCAGCATGGCGTTCAGCGTGGGCTCCATCGAGAGGACGGCTGCGGCATCGGCATCGGCGGGGTTGGACGAGATGGTGCGCATCGGCTTCTGGATTGGGGCGGGGAACATGCTGGCGGCGTTCAGGAAGAAGGCGCGGGTGGTGTCGTTCAGCACGATCGGGAAGCGGTGGGCTTCGACCGCCTTCAAGGCGCCGGAGAGCTGGTAGATGGCATTGTCGGGCACGGGGCGGCTGGAGTGGCCGCCGGGGTTGGTGACCTCGAGCGTGTAGTCCTGATAGTGCTTTTCGCCGACCTGCATAGAGAGCTGTTCGGGCGTGCCATCGGGGCGGACACGACCGCCGCCGCCTTCGTTCATGGCGAACTCGGCATCGATCAACTCGCGGCGGTTTTCGGCAAGCCACTGCGCGCCGTTGAAGGCGCCCGAGGTTTCCTCGCCGCAGGTGAGCGCGAGCTTCACCGTGCGCTTCAGTGGCTTTTCGGACTTCAGCCGGATCATGGTGTCGGCGAAGATGGCGGCCTGGGCCTTGTCGTCGGCGACGCCGCGGCCGAAGAAGTAGCCATCTTCCTCGATCAGGGTGAAGGGATCGCGGGTCCAGTCCTCGCGCTTGGCTTCGACGACGTCGATATGGCCGAGCAGCAGGATTGCCTTGAGCGACGGGTCGCGGCCCGGGAGCACAGCGACGATTCCGCCATCGCGCGGGTGTTCGGGGACGGAGAAGAAGGTGATCTGGCTGTCGGTGTAGCCAGCCGCCTTCAGCCGGGCGCCGATCTGTTCGGCAGCCTTTGTGCAGCTGCCTGCGGAGACGGCGGTGTTGGTCTCGACCAGCTCCTTGTAGAGCGCGCGGAACGCGGGCTCCGTTGCGTCTGCGGCGATCGCGGGGGTTGCGAGGAGGAGGGCGGCGCCGAGGGCGGCGGAAGTGGATTTGGTCATGCCAACAGCGTGGCCCATGCGCTGCGCTGCTGCAAGCGGGGTGGTGGGCTGACCCCCTTTTTCAGGGGGTGACGATGTTGAACCAGAAGGGCGGGGTTTCGATCAGCGCCATCAGCTCGGCGAAGCTGGCCGGGTTGCCTTCGATCCTGATGTCGCCGGCTGCGACCGCTTGCGGGAAGCTGGTCTGGCCGAGCTGGATACGGTCGAGCGTGGCCTTGGCGAGAGTCAGGCTGCTGTCTGGCTTTGCGAGCGGCGGGCCGTGGTTGAGGACGGCGTTTTCGAGGCTGAGGCCGTAACTTTTGCCGAGGTCGGTGAAGGTCATGTTGAGGCCGAGCGTCTTGCCCGACGCCTTTGGCCCGTTCAGCCGGACGGCGAGGAAGTCGAACAGCATTTCGGGCGGCATAGCCCCCAGCACGTCGGCTGAGGCCGGGTTCAGCGCGCGCATCTGGGGGGTGCCGTTGCGCAGTTCATAGGCGCCCTGGAGATAGACCGAGCGCCAGGGGCCGGATTCGGCCTGGTAGCCGAGCTGTTCGAGGCTGTCCGCGAGCAGGGACTTGGCGGCTGCGTTGGCAGGGTCTGCGAAGACGATCTGCTTGGTGGCCTCTGCGACCCAGCGGTAGTCGCCCTTGGCGAAGTCGGCGCGGGCGCGCTTCAAAATGGCGTCGGCGCCGCCCATATATTCCACATATTTCTTCGCAGCGGGCTCTGGCGGGAGGCTGTCGAGATTGACCGGGTTGCCATCGTACCAGCCCATGTAACGCTGGTAGATGGCGCGGCTGTTGTGCTTGAGGGTGCCGTAATAGCCGCGGCCGGACCAGAAAGTGTCGAGCTCGGGCGGGAACTGGATCTGCTCGGCAATCTCGGGGCCGGTGAGGCCCATGTTCATCAGGCGCACGGTCTGGTCGTGCATGTATTTGTAGAGGTCGCGCTGCTTCTTCAGATAGTCGATCGCTGCGGCGTTGCCCCATTTGGGCCAGTGGTGGCTCTGGAACTTGACGTCGATGTCCTTGCCGTAAAGGCGAATGGTCTCGTCGATCATGGCGGCCCAGAACTTTGCGTCGCGGACCTGGGCGCCGCGAAGCGTGAGGATGTTGTGCATCACGTTGGTGGTGTTCTCGGCCATCCACATGGCGCGATGGTCGGGGAAGAAGGTGTTCATTTCGGCGGGCGCTTCGGTGCCCGGGGTCATCTGGAAGACCATCTTCACGCCGTCGATGGTGATTTCCTCGCCGGTGCGCTTCACCTCGCGGGTGGGGATGATGAGACCGATGCTGCCGTTGGAGGTGCGCTGGCCGAGGCCGGCGGAGACCCCGCCTGTCGGGCCGATGGGCAGGAAGCTGCCGTACATGAAGACGGCGCGGCGGCCCATCACATTGCCGGCGATGACATTTTCCGAGATGGCGTGTTCGAGGAAGCCATGGGGTGCCAGCACCTGCACCTTGCCGGCGGCCACATCCTCGGGCGTGGTGATGCCGCGCACGCCGCCATAATGGTCGGCGTGGCTGTGGCTGTAGACGACGGCGACGACCGGGCGCTTGCCGAGGTTCTTCGTGACGAGATCGAGGGCCGCCTTGGCGTTTTCGGCAGAGATGAGCGGATCGAAGACGATCCAGCCGGTCTTCCCCTCGATGAAGGTGATGTTGGAGAGATCGTAGTTGCGGACCTGGTAGATGCCGTCGGTGACCTTGAAGAGGCCGGTGATCATGTTGAGCTGGGCGATGCGCCAGAGGCTGGGGTTCACGCTGTCGGGGGCAGGGGCGCCCGGCTTGATGAAGCGGCGATACTCCTCGAGGTCCCAGGCGATGCGCTTGCCGTCTGCGGCCGGGATGGTGAGGGTTGCGGGGCTTTCGATGAGGCCGCGCTGTGCATCCTCGAAATCCTGGGTGTCTGCGAAGGGGAGCTTCTGCAGCAGCGCCTGGTTGGCGGCGCGGGTGGCGGGGCTTGCGGGCTTGGGCTGATCCGGTGCGGCGGCTGCCGGGGACAGGGCGGCGGCGAGCAGCAGGAGCGCTGCCAGGCCGCGCGCGGGCATCGGACATCCTGTGACCATGATCAGCCTCCATCCCCTGCTGAACCCGTGTGTCGGACAGCATATGCGCGCCGTTGCCGATGGAGACAGCCCAAATCGGACAGTTGGAGCCGTTTGCGTCTATCTGTTCGGGGAGGGTCTGGCTATTTCGGGAAGAGGAACGCCACGCTGAAGCGCAGGCCCCAGTCGGGCCCGCCGGTGGGGCTTGCGACCCAGTAGCGGACCCCGGCGGCCAGCGAGATGGGCTGTTTGCCGACGACGACCAGTTGGCCGACGGCGCCGGCGATGGGGACCGACCATTGGTCGCTCAGCCAATCGTAGGTGGTTTCGGTCTGGATGGTCCAGGTGGTGGCGGACTTTGTGGTGTAGCTGAGGAAGGGCTGGAAGAAGGTGGCGGAGATGTCGCCGCGGCTGTCCTTGCCGGCGATGGACCAGATGTGGTTGGCAAGCGCGCCGTAGGTGAACTGGCCAGCGATTTTCAGGATGACGCCTGTGGGGCCGACGCCCCATTTGCCGCCGCCGAGCGTCTGGTCGGTTGCGGTGGGGACAAGGAACACAGGCCCGGCGCCCCAGACGATTCCCGAGGCAGTGGGCTTGGCGGGCGAGAAGAACAGGCTCTGCACCACGTCGCCGAGGCCGAACTGGCTGGTGCCGGGTCCGGTGACATCGTTCTGCGCGATGACGGGCAAGATGGTGCGGGAGATCAGGTTCCAGTCGGAACTGAGCGGGACGGGCACGACCGGCTGGATGTTGGCGGTGTAGCGGAAGCCGTCTCCGTCGAGGCCGTAGCCCCATTCGAAGTTGTTCTGGATCGGAAGCGAAATGAGGCTGGCGATCGGGTTCGCAAGCTGCTGGGCGAGATCGGCCGAGCTTGAGGCCGACGGAGGGCCGGCGGGCGAGACCGGGGGCGTGGCCTCCTGCGCGAGCGACGGGGAGGCGAGCGAAGCGGCAACTAGCAGGAGGACAGGACGCATGAGGGTCGCTTTCAACAGGGCAATCTGTGCCTCAGTAGCACAGACGCGCGGCAACGTCTGCGCCAAATGAGACACTTCGGACTGCATTCCGGCTTCGGTCAGCTGGCCGGCCAGATGGTCTTTCCGTCCTTGATGGTCTCCAGGACCTGAACCTGGTTGATCTTTGCCGGGTCCATGGTGACGGGATTGTCGGACAGGACGACGAGGTCAGCGCGCTTGCCTTCCTTGATGGAACCTTTGCTGTCGGCCTCGCCGAACTGTTCGGCGCCCCAGATGGTAATCATCTTCATCGCCTCATAAGGGGTGACGCGCTCGCCTTCGCCGCGGATTTCGCCCGAGCGGGAGGTGCGGTTTACGGTTGCCCAGACCACCTGCATGAGGTTGGGCAGCGCGACCGGCGCGTCGGTGTGGCTGGTTGCGTGGAGGCCGGTGTTGAGGATGGAGCGCATGGGCGAGATCTGCTGCGCCGCCTCGAGGCCGACGATCTTCGGGTACCAATCGCCCCAGTAGAAGGTGTGCATCGGGAACATCGAGGGGAAGATACCGAGCTTGGGCAGTTCCTGCACCTGATCGGCGCGGATGAACTGACCGTGGATGAGGATGGCCTGGCCGGGCTTCACGCCGTGCTTGGCGGTCGCGCGGCGAACGGCCTCCAGCATCTGGTCGATCGCGGCATCGCCGTTGGCGTGCAGCTTGACCGGCCAGCCCTTGGCATAGGCTTCGTCGACATAGGCTGCGACCTGGTCGGTATCAGGGATGGCCGGATAGCCCTTGTAGCCGGGCTTCTGGCCGTCGGGCGGGATCAGATAGGGCTTGGTGCGCCAGGCGGTGCGGCCCTGGGGGGAACCGTCGAGCGTGATCTTGAGGCCGCCGAGGCGGTAGTGGTCCTTGTAGGTGGTGGAAAAGGCGCGATCGAGTTCGGCCTTGTTGGAATAGTCCATCCAGCCGATGAAATCGATGTCGAGCAGGCCGCGGGCGGCGGCATTCTCCATGTCCTTGCTCATCGCGCCGAACATGCGGCCTTCGTTGAGCGTGGTGTAGCCATAGCTCTTTGCAAGCTCGAGGCCGCGCTTCAGGAAATCATCCTTGCCGGCCTGGTCCACGGGGGCGAGGAACTTCACCATGAAGGGCATGGCGGCGAGCTCCTCGAGAACGCCGTTCGGGGTCTTTCCGTCGGCCTCGCGACGGATGACGCCGCCTTCCGGGTCCTTGCTGCTGGCATCGTAGCCGATCAACTTGAGGCCGAGCGTGTTGACGGCCATGAAGTGGCCCGAGATGTGGGTGGCCATGACGGGAACCGTGGTCGAGACCTTGTCCAGATCCTGGCGCGTGGGGTGGCGGCCCAGAAGGGCATCGTCGTAGCCGACGCCGAAGATCCAGCCGGTGAGCTTGACATCGGGCTTCTCGCCGAAGGTTATCAGCTTTGCGACGAGGTCGTCGATCGTGTTCACTTCGCCATCGGGCGGGGCAAGCAGGTTGGCTCCGACGGCCTGGGTGCCGAACTGCTGGCCGTGGGCGTGGCCGTCGATGAAGCCGGGCATCAGGGTCTTGCCGGCGAGGTCCTTGACCACAGTGCCGTCGACCTTCTGCTTCATCGCGTCGGCCTTGCTTCCGACGAAAACGATCTTGCCTTCGTCGACCACGATGGCTTCGGCCGTGGCCGGCTGGTCGCCTTCCATGGTGACGATCGGGCCGCCCGAGATGATGAGGTCGGCGCCAGGGCCGCCTGCCTGTGTGGCTGCGTCCTTTCCGGCTTCGCCGCAGGCTGCGAGCGCGAGCATGGACACGAGGCTGGCGGACAGGATGCGGCTGGTCGGCATGATTGGTCTCCCTTGACTTTCCGCTTCACTGACCCCTTTCGGGCAGCAGGAAGTTGCGATTTGCCACAATCCTGTTGCGGAATTTCGGTCGGGAGAAGCGGGCTGCTGGACGAGCTTGATCGTGTCTTTGCCCGGCGGGGTTGGCTTTCGCGCCAACCGGGGTCCTTCCGCGCCCGGTTCTTGGCGTTGGGCCGGCAGGTGGTGCTGGAGCGCGGGCAACCCGTGTTTCACGTCGGCGATGGTTCGGGCGGGGTCTTCGGGATCGTGTCGGGCTCGGTTGGCGTGCTCGGCGGGACGCGGTGGCAACTTCCGGCGCTTGCCCATATCGAGCGGGCAGGGGACTGGTTCGGGCACGGCCCCGCGCTGCGGGGCGGGAACCGGACCCTGACCTTTGTTGCGGCCGAAACCACGACCCTGCTGCAGGTGCCGTTGGAGCGGTTGCGCCCACCGTTGCAGACCGACCCCGACTTTGCAGCGCGGCTGGCGCAGATGGCCGATGCGAGCACCGAGACGGTGATCCGGGTTGCGCGCGATCTGCTGATCCGGGATTCGGCCCGACGGCTGGCGGCCGTTCTGCTGCGGGTTACTGCGATGGGCGAAGTCGCGCCGGGTGATGACGCAGGCTATTGGCTGACTCAGGCGGAGCTCGCCGAAATGGCGAGCATGTCGCGCCACCATGTGAACCGGACGCTGGGAATGCTGCGGAAGTCAGGCTGGATAGCGCTTGGCTACAACCGGATTCGGCTGCTGGATGTGGCCGGACTGACGGCATTTGCCTATTCGGAAGACTGAAAGGGCCGGCGCGGTTGCCCGCGCCGGCCCTTCAGCCTCCGTTTCCGTCGGCGCTCAGGATGTCGGGGGCGGGACGACCTGGTAGGAATTCGGCCCTGCCGAGGTTGCCGGCAGATAGTAGGTGCCGTTGCAGTAGAGATACTGCTGGCCGTTGGCGTTGACGGGCTGGCAATCATCGGGCTTCTCGTTGACCACGCTTCCGATCACGGCCGAGACGACGCTGACGCCGGCTGTGATTGCGGCGGTCTTGCCGACGAATTCCAGGAAATCGTCGTCGTCATCGTCCCAGTCGGGGCGGTTGTTGTAGTTGCCGTTGTTGTAGTAGCCGTTGCCGGCCGGCGGCCGGCCCACGACAACGGTGTTTCCGGCTACGACATTGTTGTTCTTGCGGTTCTTGTTGTTGGCGCTGTTGTTCTTGTTGCCGGCGCTCTTGGCACCCTGCCCGCCCGACGGGCGCTGGTAGTTGGCCGACGTCTTGGGCTTGTTGACGTTGACCTTGGCGCCGCCGGTGGGCTTGCCATATTTGGCGCTCGCTTGCTTGCCGCCGGCCTGCACGGGGGCCATCGCGGGCAGGGTGAGGGCCAGCGCTGCAATGGCGAGGCCTGCCAGTTTCACATATCGCATCGGGTTTCTCCTGATCCTGATCGGCTCTCAGCCCTTATTGGGCCAGTGCGGCCTTGGCGGTGCCGAAGTCGACGAGCTTGTCGTTCGGGCCGGGCTTGAAGGTGAAAGTGTCGGCCGTGATGGCGGGCGCCTGGTTCCAGTTGTAGTGGGCGACGAACTGGGGCTGGGCCGGAACCTCGGTGTTGGTGATCACCATCTTCACCGGAAGCGCCTGGGTGCCGCTTTCATCGAGCCAGACCTGGAAGTCGACGCCCGGCTGGGTGAAGGCATATTGCACTGCGCGGCGGCCGTTCACCAGCGCATCGCCGATGCGGTAGCCGGCGGTGGGGCGAACCACGGTGGAGGAGGGATCGCCCCAGCGGAACAGATCCTGCAGCGGGAATTCGATGCCGTAATCCTCGGACGCGGCGGCGAGCACATCGGCAACGCTGCCCTTGATCGGGAAGGTGACATAGCGGCCGGCCCTTACGGCGACCACCGACATGACCTTGCCATTGTAGACCACGCGGCGGTGGGTGTCGGCGCTTTCCATGTCGATCGCGAGGCGATCGGGCTGCTGCACGACATAGGTGGAGCGGCCGGTGGACATCAGCTTGTGGTTGCCGGGATAGACCCGTTCGAAGCTGAAATCGCTGACCACGTTGAAGCTGTTCATGGCGCGAAGGGTTGCCCCCATGCGGTTCAGTGCGGCTTCGGCTTCGGGCTCGAGCACCAGCTTGGGCATGGACGGCCCGGTGGTTCCGGCGGCTGTCTGTGCGGTGACGGGCGCAGAGGCGAGCAGGGCGAGGGCTGCAGCGCCCGCAAGTGCCATCCAGGTGTGTTTCATGTGCATTCCTTTGCTGCGGGCCGCGCCGCGCTTCGTGATCCGCGCGGGTGGCCGGTTGCGGGTCGAGAATAGGCGCATCCGGCCCGGCAATTGCGCTTTATCTGACAATTGCCGGTGAAATTGCCACGGTGCCTCAGGCTGGCTTGCTGACGGTGAACTCGATAATCTGGGTTGGGGTGGCGCGGCAGAAGATGGAGCCCTGGCGTTGGCCGTTGGGCCAGGTGCCTGTCGCCCGGAAACGGAAGCGCCAGCCGCCATTGCCCTGGACGATCTCGTCGACGGAATCGAGGCGAAGGGCGCTGCCGCCGCTGAGACCCGTCTGGCGGGCGCCTTCGAACAGGCAGGTCTGCATGGTGCGCTGCTGGTCTGCCGTGAGCATCTGGATGTTCGCATCGAGCTTGGCCGGCGGCAGGGCCGGGAAGGGCGGCTGCGGGGTCTCGGGCTTTGGTGGCGGCGCCGGCTGTGGGGTTGGCGG
>JBGTBK010000009.1:0-2802 GCA_041749355.1 Sandaracinobacter sp.
CGGACCGGCTGGCGCTGCTCTATGCGGCAAGCCGGATCGTGACTGCGGCGCGCGCCTCGGGCCTGCTGGCGTTCGACGGGGTGTTCACCGGGATCGGCGACGAGGCCGGGCTGGAGCGGGAGGCGCGGCAGGCGCTGGAGCTTGGGTTCGACGGCAAGACCTGCATTCACCCGAGCCAGCTGGACGGGGTGAACCGGATCTTCTCGCCCAGTGCCGACGAGGTGGCGCATGCCGCAGGGCTGGTGGCGGCGCACGCACAGGCGATGGCCGAGGGCAAGGCGGTGGCGACCTTCAAGGGCCGGATGGTGGAGCTGCTGCACGTGGCCGAAGCCGAGCGCACGCTGCGGCTGGCAGAGCTGGTCGGCGAGCTGGGCGGGCTTGCCGAGAAGGTGGTGGAAATCGCGACGGACTGAAGGATGATGCGCGGCGGGTGGCGCTTGCTGCGCCCGCGCCTAGCCCGTGAAAGCCGCAATGATGAGGGCGAGGACTGCGAGCGGCACCGGATAGCGCAGCAGGGTGCGATAGGCGCGGAAACCTGCCGAGGTGGGGGAGACCCCCAGCTCGTCTGCAACTGCATCGGATGACATCACCCAGCCGGCGAAAATCGCGGTGGTGAGGCCGGAGAGGGTGAGGCCGACGTTGGAGGTGAGCCAGTCGATGGTGTCGAACCAGGTGCGGGTTTCGAAACCCGGAATGGCGGCGAGCGGAAACACGCCCGACCAGATGTTGAACGAAAAGATGGTGAGGAAACTGAGCAGGAAGGTGAGCGCCGCGGCACCCCACACCAAGACCCCCCGGCGGATGCCCCGCTCGACCCCGATTGCGGCAACCACTTCGAGCATTCCGATGATGGATGTGAAGGCCGCGATCGAAAGCAGCGTGAAGAACAGGAAGGCGATCACGCCGGCGGCTGCCCCGACCGTCTGGAAGGCAACGGGCATCACCACGAAGACGAGGCCGGGGCCGGCGGCGGGCTCGAGACCCTGGGCGAAGAGGAAGGGGAAGATCGCAATCCCGGCGAGCAGCGCGACGCAGGTATCGGCAAGCGCAACCGTGGCGGCCGTTCCGGGCAGCCGGACGGACTTCGGCAGGTAAGCGCCATAGAGCATGAGGCCGGCCATGCCGACGCCGACCGAGAAGAAGGCCTGGCCGATCGCGGCGACCCAGGTGGACAGGTGGATTTTCGAGAAATCGGGAGCGAGCAGGAAAGTAAGGCCGGCCTTTGCGTCGCCGGCAACGAGCGCCCAGACGGCAAGCGCCGCGATCATGAGGAAGAGGATCGGCATCAGGATTCCGGTGGCGCGCTCGATCCCGGCGTTGAGGCCGCGCGAGACGATGGCAGCGGTTGCGATGAGGAACAGGGCCGTCCAGCCGGCAAGCTGGGGGATGGAGGCGAGCAGGCCATCGAACAGGGCCTGGCTGGAGCGGGTGTCGAGGCCTGCCATTTCACCGCTGAGCGCCTTCCAGCTGTAGGCAAGGGTCCAGCCGCCGATCACGCAATAGAAGGTCCCGATGCCGAGCACCGAGACAATGGCGATAAGCTGGCCGACGGCCCAGGCGGGGCTTCGCCCCTCGGCCCGGGCGAGGCGTGCGACCGAGGCTGCCGGGGACAGGCCGCCGCGACGGCCGATCAGGAACTCGGCAAGCGCGAGCGGAACCACGAGGACAAGCACGCAGACGAGGTAGACAAGGACAAAGGCGCCGCCGCCATTTTCGCCGGCAAGCCAGGGGAAGCGCCAGATGTTGCCGAGGCCGACCGAGAAGCCGATCGTCGCGAACAGGAAGGACAGCCGGGACGACCAGCTCCCGTGCACCGGGGGTGCGGCCGTGCTGGTCATGCGCTGTTTCCTTGGCTGTTGATGGGCTGGTCCTAGCTGCCGAGTGCGCGGCTGGCGGCGTCAGCCTTGCCGGCAGACGAAGTGGCGGCAGACGCTGCCCGGGCTGCAAGATCGAGGACCATGCGACGGTCCGGGTTGTCGGCCGGGAGGCTGTCGACCATGCGTTCGAGCGGGATGAGGCGGGCGCGGATGTCGCCCAGCGGAGCGCGGGCGAGATCGAATCGGGACAGAGCCATCTGCGCGGTGGACCAGCTTTCGGCACCGGGCCGGCTGCCGCGCGCGCCGGCAAGTGCGCGGTCGAGAGCGGCACCTGTTTCCTTGATGTCCGTCTCGGCGAGGTCGAGGGCAGCGCGTTCGCGCGCGACATCGGCCCTTAGGCCCTGCTGCTGTTCCGGGGCGAGAGAGGCGTCTGCGCCGTCGCCGGGGGCCACGATCTCGCGCGCCATCTCGCCGGGGCGGGGCGCAAGCGAGGGATAGCCGGCGCCGCTGCCAGCGCATCCGCCGAGCGGGAGGCTTGCGAGAAGCAAGGGAAGCAGGGGGAGGCGAAGTCGGCCGGGCATATCCTTCCCTAGCGGTGAGCGAGGCCGGCTTGCAATCCGCGTCGCTCTCCCTTATGGCCCGCCCTCCAAAGTGCGCGCCCGTAGCTCAGCTGGATAGAGCATCAGACTACGAATCTGAGGGTCGGACGTTCGAATCGTTCCGGGCGCGCCAATTTCCCCATTTGAAACGACCTCCGCGCCTCGCGCCCGGACCCTTTTTCGTTCGAACAAAGTTCGACGGGGCGCGCCATTTCCCACAATATGCATGGTGATCTTGCGGCGGGCGCCTAGAGCCCCAGGAGCTTGAGGTCTGCAGTCGCAGCTGCGAGTTCGGCGTGGGCGAGTGCCTGGCGGAGCGACGCATCGACTTCGCGGACGCGGGCGTCGGCGGCCGCTTCCTCGCGGAGCGCGACGCGCAGCAGGTC
>JBGTBK010000010.1:0-1825 GCA_041749355.1 Sandaracinobacter sp.
CGCCCGGTGCCGACGCTGCCGGTCGGTCAGCATGGCGCCCGGCGAGAGCAGGCCGGTTTCGACCAGCTGGCCAAAGGCAACCCGCGCAGCGGCGCGCGCTTCGCCCGTGATCATCCGGTCTTCGGGCGCCAGTGGCTGAACCGCGTCAATGCGGGCCTGGGCCACCTTTGCATAACGCGCCTCACGCTCCAGCCCGATCCAGTCCCGGCCAAGCCGCTTGGCAACCGCGCCCGTGGTGCCCGAGCCGAAGAAGGGGTCCAGCACCAGGTCGCCCTCGTTGGTCGAGGCGAGCAGAATACGGTGCAGCAGCGCCTCGGGCTTCTGGGTGGGGTGCGCCTTCACCCCGTCCACCTTCACGCGCTCGGAGCCGGAACAGATCGGCAGGACCCAGTCCGACCGCATCTGCAGGTCGTCGTTCAGCGCCTTCATCGCCTTGTAGTTGAAGGTCGGCCGCGCTCGCGGGCTCTTCGAAGCCCAGATCAGCGTCTCGTGCGCGTTGGTGAAGCGGGTGCCCTTGAAGTTGGGCATCGGATTGGATTTGCGCCACACGATGTCGTTCAGCACCCAGAAGCCCAGGTCCTGCAGGATGGTGCCGACGCGGAAGATGTTGTGGTAGGTGCCGATCACCCAAAGGCTTGCATCCGGCTTCATCAGCCGGTGCGCGGCCGACAGCCAGTCGCGCGTGAAGCGGTCATAGTCGGCAAAGCTGCCGAACCGGTCCCAGCTGTCGGTCACGGCGTCCACATGGCTGCCGTCGGGGCGCGTCAGGTCGCCGCCCAATTGCAGGTTGTAGGGCGGATCGGCGAACACGAGATCCACCGATTCCGGCTCCATCGCGGCCATTGCCGCGATGCTGTCGCCCTGCACGATCTGGTTGCGAACCACGCCAATTCCCTCTCACGACTTTGTGGCCCTTACGCTGGAGTCTGAGGGAATCTCTCGTCAAGTCATGGATTTATGGCAGCCTGTTGCATCACCGACTCGGAATAGGGCAGCGGCTGGCGGCACGCACAAGATGCAGAGTCCGGGCGCACCTGGCGGCCACCACATGTCGGGGCTGTTGCCCAAAAGACTCAGCCGCCGCCTTTCGAGGGCCAGGGCCTGGTCAGCCGGCGCAAAGCCGCGCAACCGGCGCGAAGGACCGCCGATGGTGCACCGTCACGCCATGCGCCTGCAACGCAGAGAGATGCTCGGCCGTGCCATAGCCGCGGTTGCGCTCCCAGCCATAGAAGGGGTGCGCAAGGGCCAGTTCGGCCATCAGCCGGTCGCGCATCACCTTGGCTGCAATCGCGGCCGCCGCGATGCAGGCAACGCTGGCGTCGCCCTTCACGATTGCCTGCGCCGGGTGCGCGATCGGCGGAAGCGCGTTGCCGTCCACCAGCACCATGGCCGGCGGGCCGATTGCGTCGGCCAGTGCCGTCACCGCCCGCGCCATCGCCAGCAGGCTGGCGGTCCGGATGTTCAGCTGATCGATCTCCTCGACACTCGCCGAGCCGAATGCGACCTGCTCCAGAAGCGCCGCAATCCGCTCGCGCCGGGCTTCCGGCACCCGCTTCGAATCATCGAGTCCATCGGGCACGCAATCCGGGTGCAGGCAGACGGCGGCCGCCACCACCGGCCCGGCCAGCGGACCGCGTCCCACCTCGTCGACGCCGAAGACAAGGCCCGGGAAGTCGCCCTCGATCCCCCAGCGCAAGCCCTTCATCGGACAGCGAAATTGTGCCCCAGCGGCCCATGCCCCGCGCCAAGCCCGGGCGCTGCCAGGATTGCTCCAAGCAGATAGGCCCGGGCCCGCGTCACCGCTTCGGCCAGCGGCAGGCCAGCC
>JBGTBK010000011.1:0-3039 GCA_041749355.1 Sandaracinobacter sp.
CGACCGCGCCTTCGCCGACGCCGCAACCGAGCGCGAGCGGGTGCATGCCGAAACGCTCGCCGAGCGCGACCGGGTTCACGCCCGCCAGCTGGCCGAGATGCGCGGCGAATTCCAGCGCCTGGCCGCCGAAGCGCTGGAAAAGGCCCACAGCCAGTTCCTCCTCCAGTCCGAGGAAACGCTGAAGCTGCACCGGGCCGAAGCCGCCAAGGGCCTGACCGACAGCCGCGAGGCGCTCGCCAGCCTCGTCACCCCCATGCGCGAGACGCTCGCCCGCTATGGCGAGGAGCTGAAGCAGCTCGAGACCAAGCGCGAGCAGGCCTATGGCTCTCTTACCGAGCAGCTGCAGGCCGTCGCCGTCGGCCAGCAGGCCGTGAAGGACGAAGCCCACAAGATCGTCAGCGCGCTGCGCTCCTCGTCGAAGGCGTCGGGCGCCTGGGGCGAGGCCCAGCTGCGCAACGTGCTGGAAATGGCGGGCTTGCGCGAAGGCATCGATTTCGACCTGCAGGCCAGCACCACCGACGCCGAAGGCCAGCGCCGCCGCCCCGACGCCGTGCTCAAGATGCCGGGCGGCCGCGAACTGGTGGTCGACAGCAAATGCTCGCTCGCCGACTATCTGGCAGCGTCCGAGGCCGACACCGAAGCCGAGCGAAAGGCAGCGCTGCGGCGCCACGCGCTGTCGGTCCGCGCCCATGCCAAGGGCCTCAGCGAAAAGGCCTATTGGAAGGAGTTCGCGGACGCCGCCGATTTCGTCGTTCTGTTCCTGCCGGGCGAGAATTTCCTGTCGGCCGCCCTCGAACAGGATCTCGATCTCCTGTCCTGGGCGCTCGACCAGCGCATCCTGCTCGCCGGCCCCACCAACCTGCTCGCAATCGCCCGCGTCGTCGCAATGGTCTGGCGGCAGGAAAAGATGGCCGACGAAGCCCGCGCCATCGGCGACCTCGGCGCCGAACTCTACGCCAGCCTCGCCACCATGACCGAGCATCTGGGCCGCGTTGGCAAGAACATCAGCGACTCTGCGGGCGCCTACAATGATCTCGTCGGCTCGCTCGAGCGCAACGTGCTGCCCAAGGCCCGCAAATTCACCGAGCTCGGCGTCGACAAGGGCAAGAAGGAGGTCGAGACCCCGAAGCTGGTCGATCGCCCCCTGCGCCTGGTCCCCCCCGAACTGTCGCGCATCGAGGGCAACACCGCCGCCGAATAGCCCCGCCCCGGTTGAACCCCCGGCCGTCCCTGCTATAGCCCTGCGCTTCCGAAAGGCTCCGGCAGATGCGCACCGCAACCGTCACCCGCAAGACGTCCGAAACCGACATCCGTGTCACCGTCAATCTCGACGGCACGGGCGTGCGCGACATCCACACCGGCATCGGCTTCTTCGATCACATGCTCGAGCAGCTCGCCCGCCACGGCCTGTTCGACCTGGAAATCCGCACCGTGGGCGACCTCCACATCGATGCCCACCACACGGTCGAGGACACCGCCATCGCGCTTGGCGAAGCCTTCCGCCAGGCCCTGGGCGACCGCGCCGGCATCACCCGCTTCGGCCATGCCTATGTGCCGATGGACGAAACCTTGGCGCGCGTCGCGCTCGACATTTCGGGCCGCCCCTTCCTCGTCTGGAAGGTGGGCTTCACCCAACCCCGCCTCGGCGAGATGGACACCGAACTGTTCTGGCACGTCTTCCACAGCTTCGCCCAGGCCGCCGGGATAACCCTCCACGCCGAAGCGCTCTATGGCCGCAACAACCACCACATCGCCGAAGGCCTGTTCAAGGCGCTCGCCCGCGCGCTGAAGCAGGCCGTCGCGATCGATCCACGCCAGGCCGGCTCCGTCCCCTCCACCAAGGGCACGCTGGTCTGATCGGATGACGGTTGCACTGATCGACTATGGCGCCGGCAACCTCCGCTCGGCGGCGAAGGCGCTCGAAGCCGCGGGTGCCACAGACGTGCGCGTAACGGCAAGCCCGGCCGAAGTCCGCGCCGCAGACCGAATAGTCCTCCCCGGCGTCGGCGCCTTCGGGGCCTGCGCGGCAGCGCTCCGCGCCGTCGACGGCATGGAAGAGGCGCTGAACGAAGCCGTCCGCCACCAAGGCCGCCCCTTCCTCGGCATCTGCGTCGGCATGCAGCTGATGGCCGATGTCGGCCGCGAGGATGGCGAGACGCGCGGCCTTGGCTGGATTCCCGGCGCGGTCGAGAAGATCACGCCGTCCGACCCTCTTCTCCCTGTGCCGCACATGGGTTGGAACACGCTCACCGACATCCGTCCTCACCCGTTGTTCAACGGCTTCAAGCCCGAGCCACACGTCTACTTCGTGCACTCCTACGCCCTGAAAGCCGAGATGCGCGATCACGTCGCGGCCCGCTGCGACTATGGCGGCAAGTTCGTGGCCGCCGTTGCACGCGACAACCTGTTCGGCGCCCAATTCCACCCGGAAAAGAGCCAGCAGGCCGGACAATTGCTGCTGGCCAACTTCCTGCGCTGGAAGCCGTAGCGGATCACCCTGTCCCGCTCATCCCGACGAAAGTCGGGATCCAGGATCGGTCGCCCTCCTCGAACGGAATTGAAGCTTCAAGGCCGGACAAGCCTCGCCCCCGGCCCTGGGTCCCGACTTTCGTCGGGACGAGCGGGGATGGAGGCCCCCTCCCGCGCATGTGCATTGACACCGCGCGCCTCCCCGCGTCCAAGAGGGCCGCCCCCAACACGCCCGCAAGACGGCGTCAGACCACCCAGAAAGAACATGAAACTTTATCCCGCTATCGATCTCAAGGACGGCGTGTGTGTCCGTCTGCTGCGCGGCGAGATGACGACCGCGACCTCCTTCAACGACGATCCCGCCGACCAGGCGCTGCGCTTTGCCGCCATGGGGTTCGAGGCGCTGCACGTGGTCGATCTCAACGGCGCGTTCGAGGGCCACTCGGTCAACCACAACGCCGTCTCCTCCATTCTCGATGTCATGCGCGCGCCGGTCCAGCTCGGCGGCGGCATCCGCGACATGGAGGGCGTCGAGCGCTGGCTGGACGCCGGCATCGCACGCGTGATCCT
>JBGTBK010000012.1:0-5389 GCA_041749355.1 Sandaracinobacter sp.
GCCACGCCGGGCACCGGCCGCACCTTCGCGGTCACCACGCCCACCGAGCTGCGCTCTGCCCTCACCGCCGCCCACCCCGGAGACACCGTCCTTCTCGCGCCCGGAACCTACGGCGACTTCAACTTCGATCGCCACCGCTACACCGGCGGCTTCGTCAACATCCGCTCGGCCGATCCCGTCAACCGCGCCCGCTTCGGCCGGATGCTCCTGGGCGGCGCCTCGGGCCTCTCCATCACCGGTGTCGACGCCCAGTCCAGCCAGTCGCCCGTCGTCTCCATCTCCGGCTCCAACATCCGCTTCGCCGGCAACCGCATCCGCGGCGCCAACCCCAACGGAGACCCCTGGGACGACAGCCAGTCCGGCATGCGCATCCTTTCGGCCAGAAACATCGTGGTCGCCTCGAACGACTTCCAGGACCTGCGCATGGCCGTCTGGATCCAGCGCTCCACCAGCGTCGCGCTTCGCCACAATGATTTCACCATCCTGCGCGAAGGCGTGAACGTCTCGGGCTCCACGCGCGGCGACATCGCCAACAACCGCTTCCAGGATTTCTCCCCCAGATACGCCGCCGGCGAACATCCCGACGCAATCCAGTTCTGGACCACCAACGAAACCACCGGCGTCAGCCACTACCGGATCCGCAACAACTTCCTGTCGTTCGGCCACGACGGCCATGTCCAGGGCATCTTCCTGCGCACCGAAAACCGGGCACTGCCCCACACCAACCTCGAGGTCAGCGGGAACATCTACTACGGTGCATCGTTCCACGGCATCAGCCTCGACATGGTCAACGACAGCACCATCTCGAACAACATCGTGGTCGCATCGCCCTGGGCCGACATCAACAACACCAGCTTCCGCTCGGCCGACGGCCGCAAGGGCGGCGGCTTCCAGCCAACCATCATGCTCGGCCGCGGAACCAACGTCGCGACCCTGCGCAACATCGCAACCCACTACAGCGGAACCAGCGAAGAGGCCCTCAGAACGCAGACCGACAACATCAACCTCTACGACACCCACTACAAGAAGGGCGAAGCCTGGACCACCGCGTTGGCGGCCAGGCCAACCGCCCTCCATCCGGCCCTCGCCGAGTTCGTTTCGGCTCCAACCTCGGTTGCAGCCACCCGCGGCATCGGGATCCTTGCCCCCTTCAAGGTCGGAGTCGTCACCCTCGATCCGGTTGCAGCCCAGGCCTTTGCCGCAAGCCAGCCCCTGCCCTGAAACCCTCGCAAAGCCGCAGGAAGCCCCCGGCCAGCCCGGGGGCTTCACGCGCCCTCCGGGCCCTCCTGCCGCACCGCCACCACATCGGCCAGCTCCAGCGGCCGGTACAGATGCGGAAACAGCGCGCCGCCCCGGGATTCCTCCCATCGCAGCAGCGGATCCGCCTCCACCGCCACCTCCAGCACCCGCAAGCCCGCCTCGCCGGCAAAATGCTTCGCAAGGGTTCCCGCCAGCTGCCCGTCAGTCGAAAGATGGATGAAACCGTCGCGCAGGTCGTCGACAGACCCGGCAAACAGTCCGCTTGCCTCGAAGGCCGCCCACTCGGCCGCGCGCACTATCTTGAAGATCGCCATCGTCGGCCCGTGCACCATCCGCCCCAGCGCGCGCAAGCCACCACCATCCGCGCTTCCCACCGCGCCCGGTGCCCGCTACTGGCTCGAAATGCCCGGCGCGCGATGGACGATCGTCATCCCCTTCTACAACGAGGAAGCCTGGCTCCCGGCCACGCTCGAGAGCCTGTCCGCCCAGACGCTGCGCCCCTTCCGGATCGTCCTCGTCGACAACGCCTCCACCGACAGCACCTCCGCCCGCGTGCGCGACTGGGCCGCCCGCCAGCACGCCATAGACGTGACGCTGCTCCACCAGCCCATCCCCGGCCAGGTCCATGCCCTCGAAATGGGGATCGCTGCCGTCAGCACCGAATTCATCGCCATCTGCGACGCCGACACGATCTATCCGCCCGCCTATCTCGAAACCGCCACCCGCCGCCTCGATTCAGCGCCAGCCACCACCATCGGCTACATCGCGCACGATACCGGCCCCAACCCGCACAGCGTCTTCGAGCGCGCCGGCCGCTTCCTCTACACCCACATCATCCCGCACATGCTGCCCGCCCAGGCCCATGGCGGCGGCTACGCCCACCTGTTCCGCACGGCGCCCTACAAGGCATCCGGCGGCTACTCCGCCCGGCTCTGGCCCTATGTGCTGAAAGACCATGAACTGGTGAACCGCCTGCGCAAGCAAGGCACCATCCGCTACGCCCAGGACCTCTGGATGCAGCCCTCGCCCCGCCGAGCAGACCGCAAGGGCGTGCGCTGGACCCTGTTCGAACGCATCCTCTACCACGCCACCCTGCCCGGCCAGAAAGACTGGTTCTTCTACCGCTACCTCCAACCCCGCTTCAGCGCCCGCGGCCAGAAGGACACCGTCCTCCGCCAGCAGAACTGGAACGCGCCAGCCGATCCGAACTGATTGCGCGAAAGGCCGGACAGGGCCATGACAGCCCGATGGCAGAGCGTTTCGAACGGCACAGACAACCCTGGACCCAGGCGGAAATCCAGAAGCTCCACCTTCTCGCCGGCAAGGGCCAGTCGTTGCGCGCCATCGCCAAGGCCCTCACCCGAAGCGAGGACAGCGTGAAAGACCGCGCCAAGCTCGACGGCCTGAAGATCACCAAGCTGCACTAGCCCTGCGGGCTCAGTCCTCCAGCAGGACCCGCAGAGCTGCCGCATCCCGCAGCTGGATGCTGCGATAGGAGACTCTGATCAGCCCGGCCTCCTCCAGGCGGCCAAGGGCGCGGTTCAGCGTGTTGCGCGACATCACCGCCATCGCCGCCAGCTCACCCTGCGCAACTTCGATGGGCAGCAGGTCCGCCGGATTCAGCTGCGCCGCCCGGCACCCGCCCAGTCGCAGCAGCACCGCCGCCGCCCGCTTCAGGCTGTCCTGGAAGGTCAGGTCGGCAAACGCCCACGACACCGTCTCCACATTGTCCTCGGACAGTTCCATCAGGTACCGCCACCAGCCCGGCTCCGCCGCCAGCATCCGCTCCAGGGCCGCCTGCGGCACCAGCGCCCACACCAGATCCGTCCGGGCCCGCACCGAAATGTCCCGTGATCGCCCGATCAGCGGCCGATACCCCGCCCAGAACCCCCGGCGCACGATGTGCAGAGCCGGCGTGTCCGGATGTGCGTCCAGGAACGACACCTCCGCCATACCCGTGGCGATCCCGAACATGCCGCCATACGCGTCGCCAGACCGGATGAACACGTCACCGGCAACCTGCGAATGCCAGATGGCCTCCGACAGAAGGGCATCGCGCATGGCCGTCGGCACCCGGCTCAGCCATCCCTCGCTGCCCAGCAGGTCAGCATAGCGGCGAGAGCGGGACGATCCCGTGCCCGCAACCTGAAGGCTGTGCGTCATTTCACGAAACTGCCCCAATTGGTGAAAGTTTGCGAGCCAAAATGCACTACGCCAGCGCCAGCAATCCAGGAGACCACCATGCCGAAACTGTCCATGCGCCTCGTCACTCTGGCCGCCTCGGCCCTCATGCCACTCGCCACCTTCGTCATGCCCGGCGCCGCCGCCGCCCAGGGGGCCAACCCCGGACCCCCCGCCGCAGCCACGCAGACCGCAAGACCGAACATCGTCGTCATCTGGGGCGATGACGTCGGCATGTGGAACATCGGCGCCTACCACCGCGGCATGATGTGCGAGCGCACCCCCAACATCGACCGCATCGCCGCCGAAGGCATGCTGTTCCTGACCCACTATGCCCAGGCCAGCTGCACGGCGGGCCGGGCCGCTTTCATCACCGGCCAGCACCCGCTGCGGGTCGGCCTCTCGACAGTCGGCCTTCCCGGTGCCCCCCAGGGCCTGCAGAAGGAAGATCCGACCATCGCCGAAATGCTGAAGCCGCTCGGTTATCGCACCGCCCAGTTCGGCAAGAACCACCTCGGCGACCGCGACGAGTTTCTGCCCACAGCCCACGGCTTCGACGAGTTCGAGGGGATTCTCTACCACCTGAATGCCGGCGAGTATGTCGAGCAGGATTTCTTCCCCAAGGACCCGGCTGCCGCGAAGGCCTTCGCCCAGCGCGGCATCGTGCGCTCGAAGGCCCTCCCCGGCGGAGGGCAACAGATCGAGGATCTCGGCAATTTCGGCCGGGAACGGCAGCGCACCATGGACAGCGACACGGCCGCCAACAGTGTGCGCTTCATCCGGGAATCGGCCGCCTCGGGCAAGCCCTACTTCCTGTGGCACAACTCCTCGCGCATGCACTATCGAACAAACCTCAGCCCGGAATTTGCCGGAAAGACCGGCTGCGGCGTCTACGCCGACGGAATGCTCGAACTCGACACCCATGTCGGCCAGATCCTCAAGGCCATCGACGAGACGGGCCAGGCCGGGAACACCGTTGTCATCTTTTCCACCGATAACGGCGCAGCCACCAACAGCTGGCCCGACGGCGGCAACCAGCCCTTCCGCGGGGAAAAGGGCGTGGGCGGCTATGAAGGCGGATACCGTGTCCCGGCAATGATCCGCTGGCCCGGCGTGTTGAAGCCCGGCAGCACAAGCGCCGGCATCATCGCCATGGAGGACTGGATGCCCACCTTCATGGCCTATCTCGGCCAGCCCGACCTCAAGCAGGAGCTGCTCAAGGGCAGGCAGGTCGGCGGGACCCGCTACAAAGTCCACCTCGATGGCTACAACCAGCTGCCGATGCTGCAGGGCACCGGGCCCAGCAACCGGAAGGAGTATTTCTACTTCACCGAGACCAACTTCCACGGTGTCCGCGTGGGCGACTGGAAGTTCCTGTTCACCCAGCAGGACAGATGGTTCAACGGCGTCGTCGACAAGCTGACAACCCCGCTCATCACGAACCTTGCGCTCGATCCGTTCGAACGGATGCACGAAGGGCGGGGCTTCGACGAATGGCAGGAAAATCTCAGCTGGACCATCGTGCCGGCCATGGCCGCTGCCCAGACGTTCGCAGACAGCTTCAAGGCCTTCCCGCCTCGCCAGCAGAGCCTCGAGGTCGACACCAGCGAGATGTTCCGGAAAGCCCTGTCCACGCCCCCTTCGAAGTAGGGCGGCAGCGCATCGCCGCGCGGCGGCAACCGATGCTAGCGCACCGGTTGCCGCAGCCTGCTGCTTTGCGCATCATGCACCGATGCCGTCGAACTCCAGAAAGGCCGCCCTCCTCCTCCACGGCCATGGCCGAACCGGCCTCTCCATGGGCCTGCTCGCAGCCCGTCTCCAGGCCGCCGGCTGGCACACGCTCGCCCCCAGCTACGGCTTCCGCCGCTCGCTCCCCGCCATCCTCGATCTGCTCGAAGGCCCCGTCGCCCGCTTCGCCGCCGCCCATGGCAGCCTCGACATCGTCACC
>JBGTBK010000013.1:0-1889 GCA_041749355.1 Sandaracinobacter sp.
CTGGCCGAAGGCCAGCCGCTTTGACGTCGCGCACCCGCCTGCTCCTCGAGTGGGACGGCCGCCCCTTCATGGGATGGCAGCGCCAGCCGCATGGCCCGTCGGTGCAGGAGGCGCTGGAAACCGCCATCACCGACATCACCGGCGAAACCGCAGTCGTCCACGCCGCCGGCCGCACCGATGCCGGCGTGCATGCGAGCGGAATGACAGCCCATGTCGAACTGGAAAGCCGGCTGTCGCCCTTCCGGCTGATGGAAGGAGTGAACGCCCGGCTGAAGCTCGCCGGGCACCCGGTTGCCGTGCTGGAAGCAGCGCAGGCAGCAGCCGATTTCCACGCCCGCTTTTCCTGCACCGGCCGGGCCTATGAATATCGCGTGCTCTGCCGCCGCGCGCCACTCACCTGGAACGCCGGGCTGGTCTGGCGAAGGCCCAAGCCGCTCGACATCCCGGCAATGGCCGAAGCAGCGGCTCGTCTGGTCGGCCGCCACGACTTCACCACCTTCCGCCACGTCCACTGCCAGGCCCAGAGCCCGGTGAAGACGCTCGATATCCTGGAGGTGCGCGAACAGGACGGGCTGGTTCGCATCCGGGCAGAGGCACGGTCGTTCCTGCACCACCAGGTGCGCTCCATGGTCGGCGCGCTGGTGCTGGTTGGGGAAGGCCGCTGGACTGCCGACACCGTCGCCGAAGCGCTTGCTGCGCGCGACCGGCAGGCGCTGGGGCTGAACGCGCCGCCAGACGGCCTCTGGTTTACGGCAGCACGCTACGAAGCAGTGTCGGATTCGTTTACAGAAAGTTGCATTGGCTAGGGCACAACCTCTTGAAATGCCTCAAAGCGAGGAGTGGCACGTTACTTGCAGAACCGGCGGAGGGTCACAAAACCATAATCTTGGCAAAGCGAGCGAGCGTGAACAGCATGGAGGAACGTCCCAAGCCGGGTGTCCGGGGAATGCTTCTGGTGTGGCTGATCGGGCTCACACTCGGGATCGTTGCCGGTGCCGCAACGGCGATGCTTCTGATGCCGGGAAGCGCGGTCTCCGCCGGCAGCCAGACCCTGGCAGAACGCCTCCGCGCCAACTGACGAACGCTCCGGGTCTGCGCCCATCAGGATGCCGCGCGAAACAGGTCAGACCAGCAATTCGATTGCGGCCGGATGGCCCAGAAAGGCCTCGGGGCTCGCCGTGCGGCCATAGGCGCCTGCCTGGAACACCGCGATGAGGTCGCCGATCTCGCCCGGAATCACCAGCTTGTCGGCCAGCCGGTCCAGCGGCGTGCACAGGCACCCAACGACCGAAAGCGGCCCCTCCCCTTCGCCCGCCCGGCTTGCGTTCACAACCGGATAGTTGCGCCGAATCACGGTTCCGAAATTGCCGGTCGCTGCCAGTTGGTGGTGCAGCCCGCCATCGGTGACAAGGAACGTCTCTCCGCCCGATTGCTTGCGGTCGAGCACCCGGCACAGATAGACGCCGCAGCCTGCAACCAGCCAGCGCCCCAGCTCCAGCACGAAGCGGCTCCGGCCAAGCGCTGCCGGGCGATCGGCCAGGATTTCCGCCAGACCCGCGCCAAGTGCTTCCAGGTCCAGCTCGCTGTCCCCGGGGAAATAGGGCACGCCGAACCCGCCGCCCAGGTTCACCAGCGCGCAATCCACCCCCGCCTCGGCCGCAATCGCGCCGGCGAGCGCAACCGTCTGCCGCTGCGACTCCAGCAGTGCCGCGACCGACAGATTCTGCGACCCGGCATAGAGGTGCAGCCCCTCGAACCGGAAAGGCGGCGCCTGCATCTGCCGCAGAAGCGGGACGGCGTCGGCCGCGTCCACGCCGAAGGGGCTGGCAGCACCCCCCATCTTCATCCCCGAGCCCTTCAGCGCGAAGGGCGGGTTCACCCGCAGCGCC
>JBGTBK010000014.1:0-3290 GCA_041749355.1 Sandaracinobacter sp.
CCGAGGCCCGCAAGGGCCGGGCCTATGTGCGCCTGACGGTGCAGGACCGGCCGGGCGTGCTGGCCGACATCACGGCGGCGCTGCGCGATGCGGGGGTTTCCATCGAGAGCCTGATCCAGCCGGCGTCTGCGCCTGACGGAACCGCGCTTGTGGTGATGCTGACGCACGAAAGCAATGAACAGGCCGTGCGCGACGCGCTTGATGCGATGGCTGCGCTGCCGGCCTCGACAGCCGCGCCGCTGTTCATGCCCATCCTCGCGCAAGACGGTTGAAACAAGAAAAGGAAACCCCGTGACCGATCGTTCGAAGCTGACGCCCTCCCAGGTCCTTGACCGCGTTCTCGTGCTCGAGATGGTCCGCGTGACGGAATATGCCGCAATCGCCGCCAGCAAGCTGGTGGGCCGGGGCGACGAGAAGGCCGCCGACGCTGCCGCAGTTGCCGCCATGCGCGACGCGCTGAACAAGCTGGCGTTCGACGGCACGGTCGTGATCGGCGAGGGCGAGCGCGACGAGGCACCCATGCTGTTCATCGGCGAGAAGGTCGGCAGCGCACAGGGCACCGGCCCGAAGATCGACATCGCGCTCGACCCGCTGGAAGGCACCACGATCACCGCCAAGGCCGGCCCGGATGCGCTTGCCGTGCTGGCCATCTCGGAAGAAGGCGGCCTGCTGAATGCGCCCGACACCTATATGGAAAAGCTGGCGATCGGGCCGGGCTATCCCGAGGGGGTGGTGAGCCTGACCAAGACGCCGACCGAGAATGTGACCGCGCTGGCCGAAGCCAAGGGCGTGAAGCCTTCGGACATCATCGCCTGCGTGCTCGATCGCCCCCGGCACGAGGCGCTGATCAAGGAGTTGCGCGGCCTGGGCTGCGGCGTGTATCTGATCCCCGACGGCGATGTCGCCGGCGTGATCGCGGTGACCAACCCCGACACCACCATCGACATCTACATGGGGTCGGGCGGGGCGCCGGAAGGCGTGCTGGCGGCAGCCGCGCTGCGCTGCGTGGGCGGCCAGTTCCAGGGCCGGCTGATCTTCCGCAACGAGGACGAGAAGGGCCGCGCGCGCAAGATCGGAATCACCGATTTCGACCGCATCTACAGCCTGGAGGATCTGGCCAAGGGCGACGTGATCTTCGCCGCGACCGGCGTGACCGACGGCAGCCTTCTGGAGGGCGTGCGCCGCTACAAGACGGGGCGCATCACCACCGAAAGCATCGTGATGCGCGCCAGCAGCGGCACTGTGCGCCGGGTAAAGAGCGACCGCCGGGGCGATCCGGCCTGACGTCTCCTTCGTTGCCAGCGGAGGGCACGCGTCTGACACCAGCCTCCCGGAACTCCAACCGCTCGCGGCCAGCACGCCGGCATCCCGAAAGGGATTGTCGGGCTGGAATCCTGTCTGTAGCCTTCGGCTTATGGCGAGTTCCGATGATCGGTCCGGGGCTACACATGAGCCCGACGCAGGCGCGATCCCCCCGCCGACATCTGGACCCGCGCGACCCTTTCCCAATCCGCTGACCATTCTCGCAAGCGTGTTGTTCCTGGTCTGGGTCGCGGCCTTCTTCATTCCGTCCGGACAGTTTGTGCTCGACGCCTCCGGCAGCCCGATCGCCGGCTCGTATCAGCAGCACCCCTCGCCTCTCACACCCGGCGAAAAGGTGCGCGAGCTTTTTCTGGCGCCTGTCAACGGCTTGTTCGGCATCCAGAGTCCGGAAACGGGCATGGTGTCGCCCTTCAATGCGGGACGAATGTTCGGCTCTGTAGAAGTGTTCTTCTTCACCCTCTGCATCGGCTCGTTCATGACGGTCGTCTTCCGCACCGGCGCGCTCGATCGGGGCATTCACGCGCTTACCTGGCGGTTCCGCGCGAAAGGCCCGCTCCTGATCGTCATCCTCACGGTGCTGTTCGGCCTTCTCGGCACCACGATGAGCTGGTCCGACGAAACGCTGGGCATGTACGGGCTGATCCTCCCGCTCATCGTCGCCCTGCGCTATGACCGTATGGTGGCGGTGGCGGTCATCACGGTTGCCCCCTTCGTCGGACGTCTGGGTGCCACGATTAACCCGTTTATCATCGGCGTGGGCGCTACCAAGGCCGACATCTCGATCGGTGACGGCCTTGGGCTCCGGTTGCTGCTGTTCGTCCTCGTGATGGCAGCGACCATCGTCTACATCCTCCGTTATGCGCGGCGCGTCCAAGCGGATCCCGCGCGCTCGATCTCCGGCATAAGCGCCGAGGACCTCGCGCTCCAGCAAGCTGATTCCGGACCGCCGCAGCCGATCTCCGGACGCGATGGCCTCATCCTCGTCCTGACTGCCCTCACCTTCATCCTGCTTACCTTCTCGGTCATTCCCTGGGGCGCGATCCTCACCAACACGGCTGTCGATCCCTACACCCACGAAAGCATCGCGGCCCCGTTTCCCTGGGAACTCGGCTGGTGGCTGCCAGAACTGTCCGCCATGTTTCTCGTCATGGCACTTGTCGTCGGGGTCATAGGCCGTCTCGGCGAACAAGGGACGGCAAGGGCGATTATCCAAGGCGCGGTCGATTTCACAGGTCCTGCATTCCTCGTGGCCTTCGCCCGCGGAATCTCGGTGGTGATGACCAATACGCAAACGATCGACACGGTGCTCTTCTGGATGGAAGGCCTGGTCAGCGGCCTCTCCAGTCTCCTCTTCGTCCTGGTAAGCTTCATCGCCTCGCTGCCGCTGGTGTTTCTTGTGGGCGGGGGGTCGGCGGGCACTGCGCTCGTCATGCCGATCTTTGCACCGCTCGGCGATTTCGCCGGAGTCGACCGAGCCCTTGTCGTCACGGCATGGAGCGCGGCCGGAGGATGGCTCGGCCTGGTTCTCCCGACCAACGCGCTGCTGATGGCCGGCCTTGCACTCGCCAAGGTCGGCTTCGATCAATATATCCGGTTCATCCTGCCCTTGATGGGCATCCTTTTGGTGATCGTTCTGGCTGTCCTCGGTCTCGGCGCAATTGCCTCATAATCAGCATGTCCGCCGCGCGCGATCCGTGGTTGATAGTCGTTCCAGCAGGCCAAATGGCTCCGCAACCATCCTGAATCTCGCGCGGCGCCCTGCAGCAAGCCACACCTGATCCCGGCTAGGGGGCTGAAACCCGGTCCATCCAGTTGTCGCCCATCACCATCCGCATCGGCTTGCCCGGCTGTTCCTGAAAGAAGACGGTCTCGCCGATGGGCGCGCCGCCTGTCGGCGCGTCCAGCCGGAAGCGGCCGCCGCCCAGCGCCTCCAGCTTCTGCGTGCCGTCGATGCCCGACGCGGTCGA
>JBGTBK010000015.1:0-2652 GCA_041749355.1 Sandaracinobacter sp.
GCACGCAGCGCTCACCCGCGGGTCGGTGCCCAAGCCTTGGGTGCTTGTCGGGCATTCGCTGGGCGGCCTCAACATGCGCCATTTCGTGCGGCTGTTCCCGGCCGATGTTGCAGGCCTGGTGCTGGTGGACCCCACCTCGCCGACCGGGCCCGACACATTCGTCGGGCAGGCGAAGCGCGCGCGGGACTGTGTGCAGGCCCTGAAGACTGACAGCTTCCCGCTCGACCGGCCCGAGCTGCTCCGCTGCCGGTCAGGCGACCCCGAAACCGCGCTCGCCCGCTGGGATGCGCGCCTGTCCGAGATCGAGTCCGTCGGCGCCACGACGTCGACCGGGCTGGCAGACCAGGGGCCGGGCAGCCTCTCGATCCCGCTGATCGTGTTGCGGCCTGCTGGGCTGACCGCCCCATCGGAAGCAGACAGTTTCCAGGACCCGATCGCCAGCCTGTCGACCAAGGGGGAGACACGCCAGATCCCCAATTCCAGCCACATGATGATGTTCGACCAGCCAGCCGCGATTGTGATGGCTGTCGAGGATGTGCTGAAGGCCGCAAAACTGCGCTGACGGCAATCGGCAGTCAGTCCCGGAATGGGTCCCGCACAAGGATCGTGTCGTCGCGTTCCGGGCTGGTGCTGACCAGTGCCACCGGGCAGTCGATCAGCTCCTCGATTCGGCGGATGTACTTGATCGCGGCTGCCGGAAGGTCGGCCCAGCTGCGCGCGCCCTGCGTGCTTTCCTGCCAGCCCTCGAACCGCTCATACACGGGCCTTGCTGCGGCCTGTTCGGCGGCGCTCGCGGGCAGATGGTCGATGTGGCGGCCGTTCACTTCGTAGCCGGTGCAGACCAGCAACTCGTCGAAGCCATCCAGCACGTCGAGCTTGGTGAGCGCGATTCCGTCCACGCCCGACAGCGTGACCGACTGGCGGACAAGTGCCGCATCGAACCAGCCGCAGCGGCGCTTGCGGCCCGTGACGGTGCCGAATTCGCGCCCGCGCTCGCCCAGCCGCTGGCCGACGGCGTCTTCCAGCTCGGTCGGGAACGGCCCGGACCCGACCCGGGTTGTGTAGGCCTTCACGATCGCCAGCACATAGGACAGAGCCGACGGCCCCATGCCCGAGCCGGCAGCCGCCTGGCCCGCCACCACGTTGGACGAGGTGACGAACGGGTAGGTGCCATGGTCGACATCCAGCAGCACGCCCTGCGCGCCTTCGAACAGGATACGCGCCCGCTGGCGCCGCTTGGCGGCCAGCGTCACCCACACAGGGGCCGCATAGGGCAGGATCTCGGGCGCGATTTCACGAAGCTCGTCCAGCAGGGTGGCCCGGTCGATGGCTTCCACGCCGAAACCGGCGCGCAGCGCATTGTGGTGGGCGAGCAGCCGGTCGATCTGCGGGGCGGCACTGTCGAGGTCGGCGAGGTCGCACACGCGAAGCGCCCGGCGACCCACCTTGTCCTCATAGGCCGGGCCGATCCCCCGCCGCGTCGTGCCAATCTTGCCGGCGCCCGACGCATCCTCGCGAAGCGCGTCCAAGTCGCGATGGAAGGGCAGGATCAGCGGGCAGCTGTCGGCCACCATAAGCCTTTCCGGGTTGATGGTGACGCCCTGGCCCCTCAATCGCGCAATCTCGTCGCGCAGCGCCCAGGGGTCGAGCACCACGCCATTGCCGATGCAGCTGAGCGTGCCGCGCACAATTCCGGAGGGAAGGAGCGACAGCTTGTACACCTGGTCGCCGACGACAAGGGTATGCCCGGCATTGTGGCCGCCCTGGAAGCGCACGACGACATCGGCGCGGGCCGACAGCCAGTCGACGATCTTGCCTTTCCCTTCGTCACCCCATTGGGCGCCGATAACGACCACATTCGCCAAGAACAGTTCCTTTCCCGTCAGCCCTTAGCGAGCACGTCGTGTCCGTTCCAGACATGTGAGCAGCCTTCGTCGGAATCCGCGTCGGAAAGTGCCTGCACGGTCGCCCAGCCGGCCTTGCGAAGGCTGGCAGCGGTCTGGGAGGATGTGCCTTCGGGAAGGAAGATGCGGTTGCGCTGGGACGCACCCAGGCCGGCATCGACCAGCATGTCGACGTACAGCGACACGCCGGCCGCGCGCTCCTCGGTGCCGTCTGGGTGGCGCACGCGATAGGCGCCGCCGCGGCCGATTTCGGCGCGCAGCGGCGTCCCGGCAACGCTGCCGAACAGCGAGACGCCGACCCAGCTGTGGTATTCGAAGCCGTGCCGCTCGGTCGGGTCGACGGTGATGCGGACGGCCGGAAGGGCCTCTGCCAGCGCACCAAGGCGAGCCGTGAGTTCGGGCGCGATCCTGGCAAGGCGGGGAAGGGCGGTTTCGGCCGGGCCGGCTGCTTCCAGAAGGGCACGATAGGGGATCAGGCCCGGGGCCTGGAGCGCTCCCCAGTCCTTGCCGTCGAGCGCGCTCAGCAGGCCTTCCACATCCGCCACAGGCCAGACCCCGCCGGCGAGTTCCGGCACCAGGTCGGGCGTGGTGAGATCGACCGAAAGATCGGTCACGCCAGCCCCCGACAGGGCCTCGAGCGCGGTGTTGAGGAGTTCGGCGAGGGCCGGCACGTCATCCGAGCCCACCAGTTCGGCGCCCGCCTGGGTCAGCTCGCGCTCGGGCGAAAGCTGGCCGGCCCGGCCGCGCA
>JBGTBK010000016.1:0-3206 GCA_041749355.1 Sandaracinobacter sp.
GGCCCGGTGATCGAGGGCGAGGTGACGGTGCAGCGGGTGGACCCCGAGGGGCGGATGGACGACGCCCCCCCCCGGCTGGGGTGAGGGTGCATGTACAGGGCTGAGATACGGAGCAAAGCTGCACCCGGCGGGACGCCGCAAGCGCGACTGCGCGCCGGCCGATAGGCCGAACCCGATGCGCTTGCGCATCGGGCACCAAGTTCACCCCTTTGCGCCGGCCTTCTGCGCCTGTTCCCAGGCGAGCTTTGCCAGCGGTTCCACGGTTTCCGACATCGCCTTGGCGTGGGCGTTGGAGGCTGTGCCCCTGACCACCCGGCCGCGGATGCCGTGCACGATCGCGGCGAGCCGGAACATGTTGTAGGCGATGTAGAAATCCATGTTGGCCGTGACGTCGGCGGAATCGCGGCCGACGCGCTTGCAGTACATGTCGATATAGTCCTGCTCGGTCGGGATGTTCATCTCGGCGAGGTTCACATTGGTGAGGCCGACGGTGCCTGTGGGCGGCATGCGGTACATCATGAGGTGGTAGGAGAAGTCGGCGAGCGGGTGGCCGAGCGTGGAGAGTTCCCAGTCGAGCACGGCGAGCACCTTCGGCTCGGTCGGGTGGAAGATCATGTTGTAGCAGCGATAGTCGCCGTGGACGACGGCATTCTCGTCGCCGGGCGGGATGTTGTTCGGCAGCCATTCCACCAGCCGGTCCATTTCGGGCACGCGGCCGGCGGCTTCGTCGTCGAGATACTGTTTCGACCAGCGGCCGATCTGGCGCAGGAAATAGTTTCCGGGCTTGCCGAAATCCTCGAGCCCGGCGGCGACGGGATCGATGCTGTGGAGGTGCGCCATGGTCTGGTTCATGGCTTCGAAATAGGCGCGGCGGTCTTCGCGCGGCACGTCGGGGAAGGTGCCGTCCCAGATCACCCGGCCTTCCACACAGTCCATGATGTAGAACCAGGTGCCGATCACGGCTTCGTCGGTGCACAGGCCGTAGGTTTCGGCGACCGGGAAGCCTTGCGCGAACAGCGCGGTGATCACCCGGTATTCGCGGTCGACCGCATGGGCGGACTTCAGCAGAAGGCCGGGCGGCTTGCGGCGCATCACATAGGATTTCGCGGGCGTGATTAGCTTGTAAGTGGGGTTGGACTGGCCGCCCTTGAACTGGCGCACCTCGAGCGGGCCGGCATAGTCGCGCACGTTCGCGCGCATCCAGCTGTCGAGGGCGCCCTCGTCGAATCGGTGCGCCTCGCGGACGTCGCTGGTTCCCGAAAACTGCTCCTGGCGGCTCGCCATCCTGTTTGTCCTTTCGGTTGCCGGGTTCAGCGGGCGCTGTTTTCCCGGGCAATCTCGCGCCAGCCGATATCGGCCCGGCAGAAGCCATCGGCAAAGCTGATCTTTTCGATTGCCGCATAGGCTGTCCGCACGGCTTCGCCGACGGTTGCGCCGGTTGCCGTGATGCCCAGAACCCGCCCGCCGGCGGAAATGAGCCGACCTTCCGGCGAGAGGGCGGTGCCGGCATGGAGGACGAGCGCGCCCGTTTCGGCCGCGACGTCGAGGCCTTCGATGACCCCGCCTCTTGCAGGCGTTGCGGGATAGCCGCGGGCTGCCACCACCACCACGGCGGCAGCGCCCGGCTTCCAGCGGGCCTGATGGCCGGCGAGTTCGCCCTGGGCGGCGGCCAGCAACAGCTCCCCGAGATCGCTGTCGAGCAGCGCCATAAGCACCTGGCATTCCGGATCGCCGAAGCGGACATTGTATTCGATGAGCCTTGGGCCTTCGGCAGTCAGCATCAGGCCGGCGAACAGCACGCCGGTGAAGGGCGTGCCGCGCTTGGCCATGGCCGTCAGCGTCGGCTGGATGATCTCGGCCATGGTGCGGGCCTTGAGGTCGGGCGTGAAGACGCGGGCCGGGGCGTAAGCGCCCATTCCGCCGGTGTTTGGGCCGGTGTCGCCGTCGCCGACGCGCTTGTGGTCCTGCGCGGCGAGCAGGGGGAGCGCGGTGGTGCCATCGGCCAGCACGAAGAAGCTGACCTCCTCGCCGACCATGCACTCTTCGATCACGACTTCGGCGCCATCGCTTGCGAACAGGTCGGCAAGAGCGGCTTCGGCATCGGAATGGGTGGCTGCGACCGTGACGCCCTTGCCGGCGGCGAGGCCGTCGGCCTTCACCACCACGGGAAGGGCGTGCGCGCGGACGTAGGCGAGGGCCGGGCCGAGCGAATCGAAGCGTTGATAGCGGGCTGTGGGGATATTGGCTTCGTCGCACAAGGCCTTTGTGAAGGCTTTGGAGGCCTCGAGCCGGGCAGCCGCCGCGCTTGGGCCGAACACCGGGATCCCGGCTGCCCTGAGCGCGTCGGACACGCCGGCGGCAAGCGGGGCTTCGGGTCCGACGACGACAAGCCCGATGCCCTGGGCCTGGGCGAAGGCGACAACCTGTTCGCCGCTGCCGATGTCGAGGTCAGGGACCAATGTTCCATGGGCCGCGATCCCAGGGTTTCCGGGCGCGACGAGCAGGCGGCGGCACAGGCGCGACTGCGCGAGCTTCCAGGCCAGCGCATGTTCGCGGCCGCCGGAGCCCAGGAGGAGGATGTCGATGGGGTGCTGCATGGGTGTGGCGCATAGCCCCGGGTCGCGACCATCGCCAACCTCCTTTCGCATCCGGCCAAGGCCGTTTATCTGTGGCCCATGGCGACCGCCCCCAACATCCCGGAATATTCTGTCGGCGAACTGGCGCTGAGTGTGCGCCGCACGCTGGAGGATTCCTTCGGCCTGGTCAGGGTGCGGGGCGAGATTTCGGGCTTCAAGGCCTATGCGTCGGGCCATGGCTATTTCGACCTGAAGGACGCCGATGCTGCCATCGCCTCGGTGATGTGGAAACCCAACCTGTCGCGGCTGGCCTTCCGGCCCGAGGACGGGTTGGAGGTGATCGCGACCGGCAAGGTTTCGGGCTATCCCAAGACCTCGAAATACCAACTGATCGTCGAGCGGCTGGAGGTGGCGGGCGTTGGCGCGCTGCTGAAGCAGATCGAGGAGCGGCGCCGCCGGCTGGAGGCCGAGGGGCTGTTCGACCGGGCAGCGAAGCCCCGCCGGCCCTTTCTGCCAACCCATATCGGCGTGATCACCTCGCCGCAGGGCGCCGTGATCCGCGACATCCTGCATCGGCTGGCGGACCGTTTCCCGCGCCGGGTCACCCTCTGGCCGGTGCCGGTGCAGGGC
>JBGTBK010000017.1:0-2130 GCA_041749355.1 Sandaracinobacter sp.
GCGCGCCGGGAGCCGGCAACACGGGTGCTGTGGGCGCGCCGAGCGGGCCGACCGGAGTCACTTCGCGGGCGAGCGTTGTGTCGATCGTCTTGGGCCGGTTGCTGTTGGCAGCAAGCCAGGCAAGCCCCAGCGACGAGATGATGAAAAGGGTCGCCAGAACCGCCGTGCTGCGCGTGAGAAGGTCGGCCGCGCCGCGGGCAGAAACAAGGCCACCGGCGCTGCCGCCGCTGGTGAGGCCGCCGCCCTCGGACTTCTGCAGCAGGATCACGCCGACAAGCGCGAGCGCGATCAGGCCATGGACGACAAGGAGAAAATTCATCAGCACGTGTTGGGGCACCCGGGGTTGTGGGAAAGCGGGCATTTAGGGGGAAGGTGGGATTCGCGCAAGGTTGTGGGGCGGGCGCTGGTGGAGAGAGCCGGGCGCGGGCCGAGCCCGCGACTCCGGCTGGGAGGAACGAGACAGAAAAGAAGGGCGGCGGCAAAGCCGCCGTCGGACCCCAGCCTTCGCTGGGGCAGGCGGGTTCGTGGGGCTCAGGGCCCCACGCCCCGCCGGCCGTGCGCATTCGCGTGTCTGCGGACTTTCGGACGATTGCTGCGCAATCCTCCTCCAAGCCGCAGCACGCTCGTTACAATTGACCTGAGGTCAATTGTATCGGCGCAGTTCCTCCTTCGCGACCGTCACCCGGTGCACCTCGTCCGGGCCGTCGGCCAGGCGCAGGGTGCGCTGGCCGGCGTAGCTCGAGGCAAGGCCATAATCCTGGCAGACGCCGCCGCCGCCATGGGCCTGGATCGCCATGTCGATGATCTTGGTGGAGACATTGGGGGCCACCACCTTGATCATTGCAATCAGGGCCTTGGCATCCTTGTTGCCGACCGTGTCCATCATGTAGGCGGCCTTCAGGCACAGCAGGCGGGCCTGTTCGATGTCGATGCGCGCATTCGCGATCCGCTCGTGCCAGACGCCCTGGTCGGCGACCGGCCGGCCGAAGGCGACCCGGCTCTTCAGGCGCTTCACCATCTTCTCCAGCGCGCGTTCCGACGCGCCGATGGAGCGCATGCAGTGGTGGATGCGGCCCGGCCCGAGGCGCCCCTGCGCAATCTCGAAGCCCCGGCCTTCGCCGAAGATCATGTTCGCGGCCGGCACGCGGACGTTTTCCAGCAGCACCTCGAAGTGGCCGTGCGGCGCATCGTCATAGCCGAAAACATGCAGCGGCCGCACCTTGGTGATGCCCGGCGCATCGAGCGGCACAAGGATCTGCGACTGCTGCAGGTGCTTGGGGGCCGACGTGTCGGTCTTGCCCATCACGATCGCGATCTTGCAGCGCGGGTCGCCGACGCCGCTCGACCACCATTTGCGGCCGTTGATCACATATTCGTCGCCCTCGCGGCGGATCGAGGTTTCAATGTTCGTGGCATCCGACGAGGCAACCGCCGGTTCCGTCATCAGGAAGGCCGAGCGCATCTCGCCCTTCGACAGCGGCACCAGCCACTGCTGCTGCTGCTCGTGGGTGCCGTAGCGGGCGAGCACTTCCATGTTGCCGGTGTCGGGCGCGGAGCAGTTGAACACTTCCGACGACCAGCCGACGCGGCCCATTTCCTCGGCCAGCGGGGCATATTCGAGGTTGGTGAGCGGGGTTCCATCGAAGTGGAATTCGTGCACGGGAACGCCGCCGTGCGAGGGGGGAACGAACATGTTCCACAGGCCCGCAGCATGGGCCTTGGGCTTCAGCTCCTCGATGACCTGGATGACCTTCCAGCGCTCGCCCTTGTGCGCTTCTTCCTCGTAGCGGGCCTCGTTGGGGTAGATGTGCTCGTCCATGAAGGCGCGCAGCCGCTCGAGCATTTCCTGGGTCCGCGGTGAATAGTCGAAGTGCATGGGTTCTTCCCCTCAGTTTCCATCATGATTGGTGCGCTGATGACCTTGCCGAGGGAATCGACGCCCCGCAACCTGTGGCAAGAAGGGAGGTTCGGCCATCCGCGCCTTGCGCTGGATCAACGACAGGCGGCGCCGTCTTCACGCTGGGCCGAGCGCAGCCGGCGTCAGAGTCGGCCGAGTTCGGCCGGTTTCAGCTGCATGCGCAGGCGCACGGCCCGGGCCGGCGGGTCGATCGCGCTGGTCTCGAAGCGGAC
>JBGTBK010000018.1:0-4373 GCA_041749355.1 Sandaracinobacter sp.
CGCCGCGCTCGCAACGGCTGCCGCCCTTCGCCACCCGGGCGTCGCGCTCGGGCTTGCGACCACCGCCTCGACCACGGAATCGAAGCAGGTCACCGCGACCATCCTGCTCTACCTTATCGTGGCGACCCTGCTGGGCATTCCCTACGCCCGCTGGCTGAAATCCCGCACCGCCGCCTCCAGCAACTGAGTCCCAGGGCCTGATCCCGCCCCCCGGGGATGCTTGACGAAGTGAACGTTGCCATTTATCGTGAACGTTCACAATGATACGGTGCGCACAAGACGCACATGGTCTGGGGAGGACATTGCTGATGGTTGGGCTCATGGGTGGAGTGCGCAAGCCGCAGGTCGAGCGTCTGTTGATCGGTGCCTCGATCCTGGCGCTCGGCTGGACCGCACAACCGGTTTTCGCGCAGGACGCTGCAACAGTCGGGGCAACCGCTGACGAAGCATCCGTCGAGGAAATCCTCGTCACCGGCATCCGCGCCAGCCTTCGCGACTCGATGAACGTGAAGCGCGACGCCATCGGTGTCGTCGACGCCATCTCCGCCCTCGACATCGGCAAATTCCCCGATACCAACCTCGCCGAATCGCTGCAGCGCATCACCGGCGTCTCCATCGATCGCAGCCTTGGCGAAGGCTCGAAGGTCACGGTTCGCGGCTTCGGCCCCGACTTCAACCTCGTCCTGCTCAACGGCCGCCAGATGCCGGCATCCGGCCTTGGCGACTGCTGCTCGGCCCCTGCGTCGCGCAGCTTCGATTTCGCCAACATCGCCTCCGAAGGCATTGCCGGGGTCGAGGTGTTCAAGTCCGGCCGCGCCTCGCTGCCCACCGGCGGCATCGGCTCGGTCATCAACGTGAAGACGCCCAAGCCGCTGGATCGGCCGGGCCTTCACGGCAGCATTTCGGCAAAGGGCGTCTACGACCACACCTTCGAAGGCACCAACATCACGCCCGAAGTGTCGGGCATCATCTCCAAGACCTTCGCCGACGACAAGGTCGGCATCCTCCTCAGCGGTTCCTGGCAGAAGCGCAAGGCAAGCCTGGCGCAGTTCAACGCCGGCTGGCGCGAAGGCTATCTGGGCTTCGAGAACAACTGGGGCTCGCTCCCCGTCGACGCCAACGACTGGCGCGGCAACTACAACCAGACCCAGAACCGCCCCGGCGAGACCGACGTCTATCAGGTCACGCAGAACGCGGGCTATGATTTCACCGACATCGAGCGCACCCGGATCAACGGGCAGGCGGTGCTGGAATTCCGCCCCACCGACACGCTCTCGGCCTCGGTCGATTATCACTTCTCGCAGAACACGGTCGATGCCCGCACCAACAGCATCGGTGTCTGGTTCAACCACAACAACACGTCGAGCAACTGGACCGATGGTCCGGCCGCAGGCCCGCTCTTCTACTCCGAAGCGTTCGGCCCGACCGAAGGCAAGGATCTCGCCATCACCGGCGCGGTTGCCGCCAACCGCAACGTCAACCATTCGTTCGGCGGCAATGTCCGCTGGGACCCGACCGACGCGCTCTACATCGAGATCGACGGCCACCACTCCACCGCCGAAAGCAAGCCGACCAGCCCCTATGGCAGCAACACCGCGGTCGGCAGCGCCATTTTCGGCGTGCAGAACCAGACCGTCGACTTCACCACGCCGATGCCGGTCATCTCGGTCAACATGTATCCCGGCTCCGAGATCGACGCTGCCAACATCCGCCCCTCGGGCAATGCCTTCCGCAACGCCTACATGAAGAACGAGATCAACGAGATCGCGTTCCGCGGTGGCTATGAGTTCGACAGCTCGCTGATCGACAGCCTGAACTTCGGCATCACCTACACCGAGAACAAGGTCCGCTCGGCCTATGGCTTCCTGCAGAGCGACAGCTGGGGCGGAACATTGTCGGCTGCCGACACGCCCGACGACATCTACACCCTCACCAGCCTTCCGCCGCGCCTCGCCGGCATGGAAGGCTCGAACGATCCGGACATCATCCCGAACTACTTCGAGATCGACACCGAGCGGCTGATCGAACTTCTGGAAAGCGAGATCGGGGTCTGCAGCTCGCCCTTCACGGGCGTGGCGACCGAAGGCTGCCTTGCGGCCTACACCACCGATCGCAACATCCGCGAAGAGACCATCTCGCCCTACATCGAATCCGTCCACAGCTTCGATCTGGGCGAGGCGCCCGCCAACCTGCGCCTTGGCCTGCGCTACGAAAAGACCAAGGTCACCTCGTCGGCGCTGGTGCCGGTGCCCAACGGCACCGTCTGGCTCGCCGACAACGAGATCGGTCTGCTGTTCAGCGGACAGTCCGACTTCACCACGCTCAAGGGCGAGTATGAAAACTGGCTGCCAGCGCTCGACTTCGTCTTCGAGCCGGTCCAGAATGTCCGCGCCCGCATGGCCTACAGCCACACCATCACCCGGCCCGACTATGCCAGCCTCCAGGGCGGCATCACGGTCAACCAGCCGCTGCGGCCGGGCGGCGGAAGCACGGCGGGCAGCGGCAACCCCGGCCTCATCCCCTACAAGTCCAAGAACATCGATTTTTCGGCCGAATGGTATTACGACAAGGCAAGCTACGTGTCGGTCGGCTTCTTCCACAAGGAAGTGTCGAACTTCATCGCCAACACCACGGTGCAGCAGCCGCTGTTCGACCTCACCAACCCGGCGCAGGGGGCAGCAGTCGCCGCAGCCCGCACCGCACTTGGCGGCAACCCGGGCTTTGCCGACATCCTCGCCTATCTGGCTGTCAACAACCCCGCCGTGGTCGAGTTCGACAATGGCGTGCCGCGCGGGATCATCGGCCAGGCCGGCGACCCGGATGTGCTGTTCACCACAACCCAGCCCGGCAACAGCAACCAGGTCGCGCAGCTGCACGGCTGGGAGTTCGCCATCCAGCACACCTTCTGGGACACCGGCTTCGGCGCCCAGCTGAACTACACCATCGTCCGCTCCAACCAGTCGTTCGACAACACCAAGCGCTACACCGAGACCCAGTTCGCGGTGAACGGGGTGTCCGACAGCGCCAACGCCGTCTTCTTCTACGACAAGAACGGCCTGCAGGGCCGCGTCGCCTACAACTGGCGCGGCAGCTTCCTGGGCGGCTACGGCTTCGATCCCTTCTACACCGAGGCCTATGGCCAGTGGGATGCCAGCGCGAGCTGGGAGTTCCGCCAAGGCATGACGGTGTTCGTCGAAGGCATCAACATCACCAAGGCCGACCGCCGCGGCCACATGCGCAACGACAACACCGTGTTCTTCGCGGCGCCCGGCTACGCCCGCTATTCGGCAGGCTTCCGGTACAGCTTCTGATCCGCTGAAGCGCCGGATCGACCGGAGGACAGGACGAAAGGGCCGCACGGCTTGCCGCCGCGGCCCTTTTTCCCCACTCTGGCGCACGCGGTTCGGCAGGAAACAGGAAATGACCGGTTCGATCCAGAAGGTGGCAATCGTCGGCGGCGGCACCGCCGGCTGGCTGGCTGCCGCCGTTCTGGCCTCACGCCTGCCCACCCTGTCCGTCACCCTGGTCGAGGCGCCCGACATCCCGACCATCGGGGTCGGCGAAGGCACCTGGCCCACCATGCGCGAGACACTCGCGACCATCGGAATCCCCGAACCCGAATTCCTGGCCAGCTGCGACGCCAGCTTCAAGCAGGGCTCCCGCTTCGACGGCTGGGTCACCGGCGCTGCCGACGACAGCTATCTCCACCCCTTCACCCTGCCACCCGCCGCCGATGCGCGCGCGCTGATCAGCGGCTGGCAGGCAGCGCCCCAGGGCCTGCCCTTTGCCGCCGCGATGACAGCGCAGCACGCCGTGTGCGCAAACAACCTCGCCCCGCGCCAGCCCGCAATGCCCGATTATGCCGGCGCGCTGAACTATGGCTATCACCTCGACGCCGGCAAATTCGCAGCCCTCCTGATGCGCCACGCAACCGGGCGGCTGGGCGTCACCCATCTGTCTGGCGCAGTCTCGGCCGTTGAGCCGGGCCCCGAAGGCGACATCGCATCGCTAACGCTCCGCGACGGCCGCACGGTTCAGGCCGACCTCTTCATCGACTGCACCGGCCAGGCAGCGCTTCTGATCGGCGGCCACGCCGGGGTCGACTGGGTCGACCGCTCCGACGTCTCCTTCAACGACCGCGCCCTTGCCCTGCAGCTGCCGGTGGCCCCCGACAGCGGAATCGCCTCGCAGACCATCGGCACCGCCCACGCCGCCGGCTGGATCTGGGACATCGGCCTGCCCACCCGCCGCGGCATCGGCTGCGTCTACAGCTCGCGCTTCGCGTCAGACGACGAGGCGCTTGCAACCCTGCACAGCTACGTCTCCCGGCACCACCCGGGCCCCCTGCCCGAGCCCCGGCGGCTCGCCTTCCG
>JBGTBK010000019.1:0-12629 GCA_041749355.1 Sandaracinobacter sp.
ACCGGGGCAACAGGCGCTGCCTGGGCAGCGGCTTCCGCTTCGGCCGCCTCTGCAAGCTCGGCCAGCCGCTCGGCTTCAGCTTCGGCCGCCGTCGGGGCCGGATCGCCGGGCTTGCGGAACACGCGTGCCTTCTTGGTCTCAACCACAACCTTGTGCGTGCGCCCATGGCTGAAGCTCTGCTTCACCTGGCTCACTTCCGTGGTGCGCTTGACGCCGAGTTGGGGCCTCAGGCCCAGCTTCGGCTTTTCCTCTTCGCTCATTCCCGTCCTTCGTCGTTTGACCCATCGGGCCGCCGGCCGGGAACTGCCCGTCCGTTGCCCATAGTCTCTGTGGTGCCCAGAAAGGCCGCCCAGCGCGCAACATCGGTTGCGATCCGCGCGGCTGCCTTGCCATCGATGACGCCTGAATGCACCATATTCTCACGCCCCAGCGCCCGAGACAAGGCATCGCGCCCAGCCGGGAGCCGGATGACTGCCTGCATGTCGCCTTCGCCGGCCCGGAAGGCCTGGTTCAGCTTCGAAACCCCGTCCTCGGCCGCGTCGGCTGCGTGCAGCAGCAGATGCACCCGGCCGCTTCGGCACCATTCGTTCAGCTTGTCCGAACCGAATATAAGGTGCCCGGCCCGATGTTCGAGCCCCAGCCTGTCGAGACTTCGACGCTCGAGCCCGGCGGCGATGCGGTCGGCAAGGTCCTCTGGCACGACTGTCGGCTGGCGGAACGCGCGGGCAAGCGCGCCCTTCAGCTTGCCCCTGGCCATCCCGGCCTCGAGCACCGACCGGTCTGCCACGATCCAGGCGCCCCGGCCCGGCAGCTTGGCTGCAAGATCAGGCCAGACCGCGCCATCGGGGCCAAGGGCCAGACGGATCAGCGACGCACGTTCCCCATGCGCACCTGTCAGGATGCACTTGCGCTCGGGGGCGTCCTGAGCGCCGGGGCGGTCTTCGATTACCGCACTTGGGGTGTCATCGGAGGTCATGCGCCCGTGCGCCCTCCCTGACAGAGTGGGGGAAAGGTGGGTGCATCATCCGGCGTCTTCGTCCTCGAACCAGTGCTTGCGCGCGGCCATGATGATGGCGTTGCCGTCGTCGACCGAAATGCCGAACGAGGCAAGCAGGCCGGGCTGGATCTCGCGGCGCTTGTCGCCCTTTCCGATCAGTTCGTCGGTCGACAGGTCGGCGAGATCGTCGAGCGTCTTGATGCCCTTGGTGCCGAGGCGAACCAGCATTTCCTCGGTCAGGCCCGGGATTTCGGCCAGCGCGTCTTCCACGCCGAGTGCCCGGCGGGCGTCGCGATAGCCCTGCTCCCGGCGTTCGAGCGCTTCGACTGCGCGGTTCTGCAGTTCCGAGGCAATGTCCTCGTCGAGGCCTTCGATGGAGGCGATTTCCTCGGCCTCCACATAGGCCACTTCCTCGAGGCTGGTGAAGCCTTCGGCGACCAGAAGCTGGGCGAGCGTCTCGTCGAGTTCCAGCTCCTTCTCGAACAGCTCGGAGCGCTCCACGAATTCCTTCTGCCGCTTCTCGCTCTCGGCAGCCTCGGTCATGATGTCGATCTGGTGGCCGGTCAGCTGGCCGGCCAGGCGGACGTTCTGGCCGCGGCGGCCGATTGCAAGGCTCAGCTGGTCGTCGGGGACGACCACCTCGATGCGGTTGTCCTCTTCGTCGATCACCACCTTGGCGACCTGGGCCGGCTGCAGCGCGTTCACGACGAAGGTTGCCGTGTCGGGCGACCAGGGGATGATGTCGATCTTTTCGCCGGCCAGTTCCTGCACCACGGCCTGGACGCGGCTGCCGCGCATGCCGACACAGGCGCCGACCGGATCGATGGAGCTGTCGTGGCTGAGCACGCCGATCTTGGCGCGGCTGCCGGGGTCGCGGGAGCAGGCCTTGATCTCGATGACGCCGTCATAGATTTCCGGCACTTCCTGCGCGAACAGCTTTTTCATGAACTCGGGATGGGCGCGGCTGAGGAAGATCTGCGGCCCGCGGTTCTCGCGGCGGACAAGGGTGATCAGGCTGCGAACCCGGTCGCCCACGCGCAGCACTTCGCGCGGGATCTGCTGGTCGCGGCGGATCACGCCTTCGGCCCGGCCAAGGTCGACGACGATGTGGCCGAATTCCACCCGCTTGACCACGCCGGTGATGATCTCGTTCTGGCGGTCCTTGTATTCCTCATACTGGCGCTCGCGCTCGGCATCGCGGACCTTGGTGACGATGACCTGCTTGGCGGCCTGGGCTGCGATCCGGCCGAACTCGATCGGGGGCAGCGGATCGACGATGAAGTCGCCGATGTTCAAATCCCCTTCGCGCTCCTTGGCGTCGACCAGGCTGATCTGCTTGAAGTAATCGTCGGGCTCCTCGACCACTTCGAGGACGCGCCACAGGCGAAGGTCGCCTCCGCGCGGATCGATCTTGGCGCGGATGTCGTTCTCGGCGCCATAGCGGGCGCGGGCGGCGCGCTGGATCGCCTCTTCCATCGCCTCGATCACGATCATCCGGTCGATCGACTTTTCGCGCGCGACTGCGTCCGCAATCGCGATCAGTTCCGCCTTGTTTGCAGCAATCGGGTTCATTCGTCTGCCTTCAGTTCCTGAGTTCCGATGAGTCGTCGGAAGCGTCTTCCTCGATTTCGTCTTCGATCTCGTCCGCGCCGTCTGCGGTGAGCAGCGCCGCTGTCTCGGCGATCAGCCGGTCGGTCAGCATCAGCTTGGCCGTGCGGATGGCCGAAAAGGGCAGGGCGATCTCGCCCACGCCCTCAGCATCAATGCGGATATCCTCGCCGGCCGTGCCGAGCAGCGGGCCCTGGAAGCGCTTGCGTGTCGCGCCATCCAGCACCAGCCCGTCGGCCAGTTCCACCTTCGCGTCGTGGCCGACCCAGCGGTCAAAATCCTTCAGCCGGGTGAGCGGCCGGTCGATTCCGGGTGACGACACCTCGAGCATATATTCGCTGTCGATCGGATCCACTTCGTCCAGCAGGGCAGAAATCCGGCGCGACACCTTCGCGCAGTCGTCCACCTTCATCTGCCCGGTCGCCGGGTCTTCCAGCATCACCTGCAGCGTGAGCGTCGGGCCGCCGATCAGCGACACGCGCACGAGATCGAACCCGGCGGTTTCCACCACCGGTGCGATCAGCGCAGTCAGCTCCTCGGTCGTTGCCATCGTCACTCCCGCTCCCGACTCGGTCATAAGCCTTCCGGGCCCCGCGGCCGATCGGCCGGAGGTTCCTGGAAGGCATATCTGTCAGGAAGTGAGCGCCGTATACGCCGAGTGCCGCAATGCCGCAAGCCCGCAGCGCCCAGCCATCTGCCGGTTGCCGCGTGCCAGCTTCCCCGGCATAGGCGCTGCCACCATGCAGAACCTTGTCATAGCCCTTCCCAAAGGCCGCATCCTGGGCGAATCCCTTCCCTTGCTGGACGCGGCGGGCATTCGCCCTGAAGCTGCCCTGTTCGACGAGGACAGCCGCGCGCTGCGCTTTGCCACCAACCGGGCGGACGTGTCGGTGATCCGGGTGCGCAGCTTCGATGTCGCCACCTTCGTTGCCTTCGGCGCGGCCCAGATCGGCATCGTCGGCAACGATGTGCTGGCCGAATTCGGCTATTCCGAACTCTATTCCCCTGTCGATCTCGGCATCGGGCGCTGCCGGCTCTCGGTTGCCGAGCCGCTTGGCACGCCGCCGATCACATCCGAAAGCCATGTGCGGGTCGCAACCAAATATCCGCATCTGACCCAGGCGCACTTCGCGGCCCAGGGCATTCAGGCCGAATGCGTGAAGCTGAACGGCGCAATGGAGCTTGCGCCGCTTCTGGGGCTTGCGCCCCGGATCGTCGACCTGGTCTCGACCGGTCGCACGCTGAAGGAAAACGGCCTAGTGGAGCGGGAAACGATCCTGGAAGTCACCTCGCGGCTGGTGGTGAACCGTGCTGCCTTCAAGACCATGCCCGAAGTCGCACGGCTGGTGGAAGCCTTCCGTGCTACCGTGATGAAGGCGGCTGCCTGATGCAGCGGCTTTCGACCGCCGACGCGGATTTCGCCACGCGCTTTGCAGCCCTTGTTGCCGACACGCGCGAGCCCGACCGCGGTGTCGCCGGCCAGGTGGCGCTTATCCTGGAGCGGGTAAAGCACGAGGGATTCAAGGCGGTTGCGGACCTGACCGAGCGGTTCGACCGGGTGCATCTGAAGGCCGCAAGCGCAGAAGTCAGCCGGGTGGACCGCGAAGCAGCAATCGCCCGCGTGCCGGCAGACCAGCGGGCAGCGCTGGAGCTGGCAGCCGCGCGGATCCGCGCCTTCCACGATGCCCAGCGCCCGGCCGACGGAAGCCATTCGGACGCGACCGGCGTGCGCGCGGGCTGGCGCTGGACTGCGGTGGAGCGGGCAGGCCTGTATGTGCCGGGCGGGCGGGCGGCCTATCCGTCTTCCGTCCTGATGAACGCGATCCCCGCCCAGGTGGCAGGTGTCGACGAGCTTGTGATGGTGACGCCCACACCCGACAATCGGCTCAATCCGCTGGTGATGCTGGCGGCAGATCTGGCCGGCGTGGAACGGGTGTTCCGCATCGGCGGCGCGCAGGCGATTGCCGCCCTTGCGTATGGCACCGCGCCGATCCCCAAGTGCGACATGATCGTCGGCCCCGGCAACGCATGGGTCGCCGAGGCCAAGCGCCAGCTCTATGGCACGGTCGGGATCGACATGGTGGCCGGCCCCAGCGAGATACTCGTGATTGCCGATGCCTCGGCCCGGCCCGACTGGATTGCGGCCGACCTGCTGTCGCAAGCCGAGCATGACCCCGTTGCCCAGTCGATCCTGATCACTGACAGCCCGACGCTTGCCGATGCGGTTGCCGACTGGGTGCAGCGCCTGCTGCCGACGCTGGAAACGCAGGAAGCTGCCCGCGAGAGCTGGGACGATTATGGCGCCATCATCCTTGTCCAGGACCTGGCCGAAGCGCCCGCGCTTTCGGATGCGCTTGCGCCCGAGCATCTGGAGCTTGTGGTTGCCAACCCGGCGCCGCTGTTTGCCGCGATCCGGCATGCCGGTTCGGTGTTCCTTGGCGCGCACACGCCCGAAGCGGTTGGCGACTATATCGGCGGGCCCAACCATGTGCTGCCGACAGGCCGGCGGGCGCGCTTTTCGGGCGGGCTTGGCGTGCACAATTTCCTGAAGCGCACCACCTGGCTGGAGGCCGGCACGCAGGGCTTTGCCGCACTGTCGGACGCAACTGCGACGCTTGCCGATGCGGAAGGGCTGTCGGCCCACGCCCTGTCGATCCGGATCCGTCAGACGCCCTGAGGGGTTACCCCCTTCGGCGCTGGGCCGGCTTCTTCGGCGGCTCGGTGGGGGTGATATCAGGCTGATTGCGCGCGTTCAGTAGCATCTGCAGGCATTCGCCGGCGGCATAGTCCCGTCCGTCCACAAGGCGCGCGTCGGCGTAGGTTGCCGAAAGCCCTGGACCGGGCTGCGGGTAGTACCAGATGTCGAGGACGCAGGCGCCGGCGAACTGCAGCTGGCGGGCTGGCCCCTCGCGCTTGTCGAGCCTGGGCTGGCCCAGCATCGACAAGGCGAGTTCGGGCGGCTGGGCCAGCAGAAGCTCCATCCCCGCTGGTGGCGGGGGCGCGAGATTGGCCGGCGAACTCGGCGCAGTCGCGCAGCCGGCCAACAGGGCAAGCCCAAGCAGGGAGGAGTTCCGCATCGGCAGCCGTCTAGCGCCCGCCGCCGTGCGATGCTAGCGCCGCGCAAACGCCATCCCGCGTCAGGAGCTCCACTTGGCCCAAGAATATGATGTCCTTGCAATCGGCAACGCGCTTGTGGACGTTCTCGTCTCCCACCCGGACAACTTCCTCGAAGAGGCCGGGATACCAAAGGGCTCGATGCGGCTGATTTCGGCCGAGGAAGCCGGGCTGCTCTATGCCCGCATGGGCCCCGGACGCGAGATCTCGGGCGGGTCGGCCGCCAACAGCATGGCGGGCATCGCAGCGCTCGGCGGCAGGGCGGCCTTTGTGGGCCGGGTTGCCGACGACCAGCTTGGCCGGGTGTTCGCGCACGACATTCGGGCGGCCGGAGTTGAATTCCGAACGCCCCCGGCAGTCGGCGGCCCGCCGACCGGCCAGTGCCTGATCATCGTGAGCCCGGACGGGCAGCGGACCATGAACACCTATCTCGGCGCCTGCCAGGAGGTGGACGAGCCGGACCTCGACGAAGCGATGGTGAAGGCATCGGCCATCACCTATTTCGAAGGCTATCTGTGGGATCCGCCCGCCCCCATCCGCGCTATCCGAAAGGCCAAGGCCGTAGCGCGCGCAGCCGGCCGCAAGGTGGCGCTGACGCTGAGCGATGTGTTCTGCGTGGAAGGCCACCGCGACGACTTCCTCGAGATGATGAAGGCGGGACTCGTCGACATTGCCTTTGCCAACGAGAATGAGGCGAAAAGCCTGTTCCGGACCGACAGCATGGAGGCCGCGATCGAAGGGCTGGCTGCAATCGTTCCGCTGGCAGTCGTGACCCGCAGCGAAAAGGGGGCCATCGTGGTGAACGGGTCGGGCCGGGTCGAGGTGCCTGTCACGCCTGCGGCCCGTGTGCTGGACACAACCGGCGCCGGTGACCTGTTCGCCGCCGGATTCCTTGCCGGCTACAGCCAGGGGCGGCCGCTGAAGGATTGCGCCGTGATGGGCACGGTGGCGGCAGCCGAGGTGATCGAACATTATGGCGCGCGGCCGGAAGCTGACCTGAAGGCCCGGGTGAAGGCCGTGCTGGGCGGATGACGGCGCCAAGGCTCACCAGCCTTGCCCATGGGGGCGGTTGCGGCTGCAAGCTTTCGCCAGCCGTGCTTGCCGATATCCTGAAGGGAATGCCGCAGGCGGCCCCCTTTGCGAACCTGATGGTGGGCACCGAAACCTCGGACGATGCCGCGGTCTGGCGGCTGAACGACAGCCAGGCGCTGGTTGCGACCACCGACTTCTTCATGCCGGTGGTGGACGATCCGTTCGATTTCGGACGGATCGCCGCGACCAATGCGCTGTCCGATGTCTATGCGATGGGCGGCACGCCAATTCTGGCCCTGGCAATCGTCGGCATGCCTGTGGCGCAATTGCCTGTGGAGACCATCGGCCGGATCCTGGAAGGGGGCGCCTCGGTCTGTGCGGCGGCGGGCATTCCGGTCGCCGGGGGCCATTCGATCGACAGTGTGGAACCCATCTACGGCCTGGTCGCGCTTGGGCTGGTGCATCCCGACCGGGTGCTCACCAATCGCGGTGCGAGGGCTGGCGACCGGCTGTTGCTGACCAAGCCTCTGGGCGTCGGTGTGCTGAGCGCGGCCTTCAAGCAGGAGCGGCTGGACGCGGCCGGCTATGCGGCGATGATTGCATCAACGACGCAGCTCAACCGGATCGGCCCGGCGCTTGGCGCGATTGCCGGCGTGCACGCGATGACCGACGTGACCGGCTTCGGCCTTTTGGGCCATGCGCTGGAAATGGCGCGCGGCAGTGGGCTTTCGATCGAGATCGAGGCCGGGGCGGCAGCCCTGTTGCCCGGCGTCGAAGCGCTTCTGCAGGCCGGTGTGCGCACGGGCGCGTCGGGGCGGAACTGGGCGAGCTATGGCCGCTCCATCCTGCTGCCTGCCGACTTTGCGGACTGGCAGCAGGACCTGCTGACCGACCCGCAGACAAGCGGCGGGCTGCTGGTTGCGGTGACGGAAGCCGATGCAGATTCAGCGCTTGCGCTGGCCCGGGACTCCGGCTTTGCGGGCGCGCGGTTCGTTGGCCGGGTGGTCGAAGGGCCGTCCCTCGTCAGGGTGCGATGATCCGCGCCCTGTCGGATCTGTCGCCTGCTGCGCGAGACGGATTTTCGGCAATCATCGATGTCCGCAGCCCCTCGGAGTTTGCAGACGACCATCTGCCCGGCGCGATCAACCTGCCGGTCCTCGACGATTCCGAACGCGCGGAGGTCGGCACCCTCTATGTGCAGACCTCGCGCTTCCTGGCCCGGCGGGTGGGGGCGGCCAAGGTTGCGCGCAACATCGCCCGGCACCTGGAAGAGGCGCTGGCCGAACGGCCCAAGGACTTCCGCCCGCTGGTCTATTGCTGGCGCGGGGGCATGCGCTCCAATGCGATGGCGACTGTGCTGGGCCAGGTTGGCTGGCCGGTCGCGGTTCTGGAAGGGGGCTATCGCAGCTGGCGCCGGCATGTCGGGAGCCGTTTGCACGCCGCGGACCCGCTTCCCAACCCCATCCGCCTGCTGGATGGCCCGACAGGGGTTGGGAAGACGGCTTTGCTGAAAGCGCTGGCCGGGATTGGCGAGCAGGCGATCGATCTGGAGGGGCTGGCCGGGCACCGGGGTTCGCTGTTCGGTGCGACGGCCGGTGGCCAGCCTTCGCAGAAGCTGTTCGAAAGCCGGTTGCTGGACCAACTGGACCGACTGGATCCGGCGCGCCCTCTGTTCCTGGAAGCCGAATCAAGCCGCATCGGCCGGCTTTCGGTTCCGCAGGCGCTGTGGCTGGCAATGGCTGACGCGCCCCGCATCCGGCTTGCAGCCGAGCCCGAGGTCCGCGTGCGCCATATCCTCGACCACTATGGCTGGATCGCGTCGGACCCGGCAGCACTTGCAGACGCGATTGGGCGATTGCCGAGCCATCACAGCAAGGCGCGCAAGGCCGAATGGCAGGCACTGGCGGCAGCCGGGGACCTGGAGCAGCTGGTGGCGGGGCTGATCGCCGAGCATTATGACCCGGCCTATGCGCGATCGATGGAGCGGCGGGCGGGCGTCCTAATGGGCACGGTCGAGCTGGTGAACGGCCGGGATTTCGCCGATGCGGCGCTGGATGTTGCGGCACTGAGTCCCGAAGCCGGGGGACCGGCGAGCGGCTGACGCAAGCGGGTCAGGTCACAAGCGACCCCCGGCACTGTGCGGGGTGGCGCCGTGCCGGACTTTCAATAGTTCCACTGCAGCTGGGCGCGCAGCAGGTCGCCTTCGGCCTGGCCGGTGCGGCGTTCGTCGGCTTCGCGGCGCTTGGTTTGCGACCAGCTCAGCGTGAACTCCAGCGGCTGCACCGGCTGGAACTCCACGCCCAGCTCGAACTCGTCGGTTTCGAGGCGCGGTGCGTTCAAGGCGGCCTTCCAGCCGCCCCGGTAGTGCTGCCAGCGGCCGAACGGGATGAAGGGGCCGAGTGCTGACTGCTTCACGCGGTACATGGCCATCACATAGCCGCCCGACAGCGGCTTTTCCTCGATGCTGCCGCTTGCCTGGTCGAACTCGGGGCCGCGGCCCCAGTTCCACTCGGTCTGGATGCCGAACGGCTGCGGATAGAGAATGGCATGAAGGCCGACCCGGTTGTCGTCGAAGCTTTCGGGGCTTACCCCGCCGGCACGGACTTCCGGCTGGACCTGGTTCAGCATCACCGCCCCGCCGAGCTCCAGCACCTGGCCATTGAAGGCGCCGCCAAGCCCGTCGAGCTCGAACGGCCAGGTTGCCATTGCGACCGTCATCAGGCTGTTGTTGGTTTCCGTCCGGTTGACGCCCTGGCCGTTGAAGGCCGCGACCGAAAAGGCGCCGAAGGTGCCGAACAGCTTTTGCCCGTCGTCCTTCAGCCGTTTCCAGACCCGCGACACCTCGGGCGGGGTGTAATAGGCCGCGATTCCCAGATCGCGTTCGCCGGGAACCGCGCTGTTGATCCCGTCCGACCGGTCCAGCGGCACCCGGCTGGACGAGGACTGCATATTCTCCCAGCCGAACGGCACCTTCTGCTGGCCGAAGCGCAGCTTCCAGTCCTTGTCGGCGCCGAACGACCAGTCCACAAAGGCATCACGCAGCTGGAGATAGCCTTCGCGCCGCTCGCCGGCCGACTGGTTGTTCACCGCGCTTGCGAAATCCGGCTGCAGATAGACGCTGAGATTGTCGCCGAGATCGCCCTGGATGACCAGGCGGATGCGGCGGAAGGAGAAGTTGTTCCGGTCGGTTACGCCGGAATCCTGCACCGAGCGCAGGCGCGACATCCCGGGCGGTGCGGTGGCGTCGCCCGAAATGATCTCGTTCACCCGCATCTGGGTGTAGCCGCGCAGCTGAAGGCGCTCGTGCCAGGGCCGGCCTTCGTCGTCGGCGAGAAGCACATAGGAATCGTAGGTCGGGGTTGCGGTCGGGGTTGCAGCGGGTGCTTCTGCCGTCTGCACGGCTGGCGGCGCGGCTGCTGTCGCGGTGGGTTCGGGAGCCGCTGTTGCAGCAGACGCAGCAGCCGGGGCTGCGCCCGCCCGCTGGGCAGCCTTCAGTTGCTCCACCATTGCCTTCAGCTCGTCGATCTGGCGCTGCAGTTCGGCAATGGTCGGCTCTGTTGCGGAAGATGCGGGTGCCGCCACTGCGGCAAGCGCCGTGAATGCAATGCAAAACCGACGCTTCATGGCGCGCTTCCTACGCGGGACAAATGAAGGGGCCAATAGGGACGGGCATGAAGCTTTCGTGTCAGCTCCTACGCCCAGTCCCGGTCCCAATTCCAGTCACGGCTCCGGCTTGCGCCTAGAGCGGCTTCAGCTGGCTGAACGGGGTGTCCTTGTCGGGACGGAGGTCGCCCGGCAGGCCCAGCACGCGCTCGGCGATGATGTTGCGCAGGATCTCGTCGGTCCCGCCGGCGATGCGCAGGCCTGCCGACCACATGTAGCTGCCCTGCAGCTTCTCGAGGTCGGAGCCCGGCTCGGCCGCGAAGCCGGCGGACTCCGCCATATCCATCGCGAACGCCGTCATGTCCTGCATGGTCTTGGCGACGACCACCTTGGAGATCGACTGTTCCGGCCCCGGGATTGCCCCGCGCGACAGGGCAGACAGCGCCCGCATCTGCGTCAGCTTGATGCCTTCGTCGGCGATATAGGTGTCGGCGATGCGGTTCCGCACATCGGCGCGCTCGATTGCCGGGCCGCTGTCGGTTTCGAGCGCTCGCGCGACGCTCATCAGCATCTGGTAGCCCGGCGCTCCGCGCGGCTTGCCGCCGACGGCCAGACGCTCGTGCATCAGGGTGGTGAGGCTGACCTTCCAGCCATCGCCCACTTCGCCCAGCCGGTGGCTGTCCTTCACGCGGACATCGGTGAAGAACACCTCGTTGAAATCGCTGCTGCCCGACATCTGGCGGATCGGGCGCACTTCCATGCCCGGCGCCTTCATGTCCACGATGAACATGGTGAGGCCCTTGTGCTTGGGCGCATCGAAGTCGGTGCGGCAGACCACGATCCCGAAGTCGGACTTGTGGGCAAAGCTGGTCCAGACCTTCTGGCCATTGATCACCCACTCGTCGCCGTCCTTCACCGCCTTGGTGCGGATCGAGGCCAGGTCGGAGCCGGCGACGGGTTCGGAGAAGAGCTGGCACCAGACTTCCTCGCCGCGCAGCGCCTTGGGCACATAGCGGCCGGCGATTTCGGGGCTGCCGTGGGTGAAGACGGTCGGGATGCACATGCCAAGGCCGATCGAGAAAAGGCCGTTCGGCACGTACGTGCGGCTTTCCTCCTGGTTGAAGATGATCTGGTGCATCGGGGTCAGCCCCTGGCCCCCGATCGCCTTGGGCCAGGTGATTCCGACATAGCCGGATTCGAACTTCTTCAGCTGCCAGGCCTTGGAGCGGGCCACGAAATCCTCAAGCCCCCAGGGCTTTTCGGGCGGGCTGAGATACTCGGCCGCCGCTTCCTGCAGCCAGGCCTTCACCAGGCTGCGGAATTCGGCTTCGGCGGGTGCGTCGTTGAAATCCATGGTCTCTCTCCCTCGCCAGTCTCAGGCCGCGGCCCGATTGCGCTGTTCCAGTGCCCGTACCAGACGGTCCGACCAGTGCGCCCTGCTGCCGATGGACGCAGCCAGAAGCCGGTTGCGGCGGTAGTAAAACTGGCAATCCTGTTCCCAGGTGAAGCCGATGCCGCCGTGCAGTTGGACCGCTTCTTCGGCGGTGAAGCGCAGCGCATCCAAGCTGGAGACCCGGGCGGCAGAGGCTGCTTGCGCAAGCTCGGGTTCGCCGGCGCCCCAGGCCCAGCAGCCGTGCAGCGCATGCGCCCGGGCGAGCTCTGCCTTGATGTACATGTCGGCGAGCTTGTGCTTGACGCCCTGGTAGCGGCCGATGCGCTGGCCGAAGGCAACGCGCTCCTTCGCATAGGCGACCGTCATTTCGCGGGCCGCGTCTGCGGTGCCGAGTGCTTCCCAGCTGGCAAGAACCGCCAGCCGCTCGGTCAGCTTCACCCAGTCGGCAGCCGTGCCCAGCGCTTCGGCCTTGGTGCCGGCGAAGGCGATCCTCGCCGACGGGCGGACAAGATCGAGCGTCTCCACCTTGTCGCGCGAAACGCCGTCGAGGGCCGCAATGGCCATTGCCGGGCCATCGGGGGTGGCGACCGTGACGATGGCCATGGTTGCGACCAGCCCGTCGATCACCGGGGACTTGGTGCCAGTGAGCGCACCGCCCACCAGCGTGGTTGCAGGCATCTGCATCGGGGAGTTGGTGCCTTCGGCCCAGGCAATGCAGCCAACGGCCTCGCCGCTGGCGAGCTTCGGCAGCCAATGGGCCGCTTGCGCATCGGTGCCGGCGACCAGCAGGGCCTCGATTGCAGCAAGCGTGGACATCAGCGGAACGGCGGCGAGGCTGCGGCCGATTTCCTCGGCCAGCACGCAGGCCTCGTCGGCGCCGAG
>JBGTBK010000020.1:0-6374 GCA_041749355.1 Sandaracinobacter sp.
GGTGGCGCGGGCGGAGCGGGCGGCACTGGCCGCGCAACCGCCGCCTGCGCCAGCATCGCAGCTGCGAACAGGCTCATCCCACCGAACCTTCAAGGCTGATCCCGAGCAGCTTCTGCGCCTCGACCGCAAACTCCATCGGCAGCTGCTGCAGCACCTCGCGGCAGAAGCCGTTGACGATCAGCGCAACCGCCTCCTCGCTCGAAAGGCCGCGGCTCATGGCATAGAATTTCTGGTCTTCGGAGATCTTGGACGTGGTTGCTTCATGTTCCACCTGTGCACTGGGGTTTCGCACCTCAATGTACGGGATGGTGTGCGCGCCGCACTTGTCGCCGATCAAAAGACTGTCACATTGCGTGAAGTTCCGCGCGCCTTCGGCCGACGGCCCGATCCGGACCAGCCCGCGATAGGTGCTGTCGGACTTGCCCGCCGAAATGCCCTTGGCAACAACCGTCGAGCGGCTGCCCTTGCCAAGATGGATCATCTTGGTGCCGGTGTCGGCCTGCTGGTAATTGTTCGTGACCGCCACCGAATAGAATTCGCCCACCGAATCCTCGCCCGAAAGCACGCAGCTCGGATATTTCCAGGTGATTGCGCTTCCGGTTTCCACCTGGGTCCAGCTCACCTTGCTGCGTGCGCCACGGCACAGCGCCCGCTTGGTGACGAAATTGTAGATTCCGCCCCGCCCTTGCGCATCCCCCGGGTACCAGTTCTGCACGGTCGAATATTTGATCTCGGCGTCGGTCTCGGCAACCAGCTCCACCACGGCCGCGTGCAGCTGGTTCTCGTCACGCATCGGCGCGGTGCAGCCTTCGAGGTAGCTCACATAGGCCCCCTCTTCGGCAATGATCAGCGTGCGCTCGAACTGGCCGGTGTTCTCGGCGTTGATGCGGAAATAGGTGGAAAGCTCCATCGGGCAGCGCACGCCCCTCGGCACATAGACAAAGGTGCCATCGGAAAAGACCGCCGCATTCAGGCAGGCGAAGTAATTGTCGCGCACCGGCACCACCGAGCCCAGATGCTGGCGAACCAGCTCGGGATATTCGCGCAGCGCCTCGCTGATCGACAGGAAGATCACGCCCGCCCGCTTCAGCTCCTCTCGGAAGGTGGTTGCAACGCTGACACTGTCGAAAACGGCATCGACGGCGACCTTGCGCGCGCCCTCCACGCCGGCAAGCACCTTCTGCTCCTCGATCGGGATTCCCAGCTTCTCGTAGGTGCGGCGGATTTCGGGATCCAGCTCGTCAAGGCTCGCCAACGTCGGCTTCTTCCGCGGCGCGGCGTAGTAATAAGCGTCCTGGTAATCGATCGGCGGAATCTTCAGCTTGGCCCAGTCGGGCGTCTCCATCGCCTGCCACAGCCGGAAGGCCTTCAGCCGCCACTCCAGCATCCACTCCGGCTCGTTCTTCTTGGCCGAAATGAAGCGGACCGTGTCCTCGTTCAGCCCCTTGGGCGCGAAGTCCTGCTCGATGTCGGTCGCAAAACCCCATTTGTAGCTCGACAGGGCATCGACGGCTGCCGACGCCTCGGCGTTGCGAGGGCCAGCCTCGATGTCGGCGGATGCGGTGGTGGTGCTGTCGGTCATGCGAACTGCTTCTGGAGGAGAGGCCGGGACGGCGCGAGCTCGGCAAGGGTCACGCCCGAAAGCGCTGCCTTCACGGCCTGGTTCACCGGTGCCCAATGCGGCCTGACGGCACAATTGGACGAAAGCTCGCAATCAGACCCAGGCTGGCCACAGTGGGTCAGCGCAATCGGGCCGTCGATCGCCTCGACGATGTCGGCAAGGCTGATTTCGCCGGCCTGGCGGGCCAGCACAAACCCGCCTGCCACGCCGCGCTGCGACGTCAGCAGGCCAGCGCGGCCCAACTGGCCCATCAGCTTGGCAACCGTCGGCGCCGGAATTCCGGTCTGCTGCGCGACCTGCGCAGTCGACATCATCCTGCCGTCAGCCGCCGCCCGCGCAGCCGCGGTCATCACGACCACTCCATAGTCCGCAAGGTTCGACAGACGCAGCATAGGTGAGACTCGATCCCGTACCAGATTTGTCCGGTTTAGATGGGCCGATATCCGCCTGCAATCAAGCCTTTTCGCCCGGTCAGCGTGCCGCAGCTGCCTTTCCGCCGGCCTTGGTCTGCGCGATCCACGCGTTCACATTCTCTTCCAACACGTCCATCGGCACCGCGCCGTTCAGAAGCACCGCATCGTGGAAGCCGGCCATGGTGAAGCGGTCGCCCAGCTCCTTCTGCGCCTTGTCGCGCAGTTCGCTGATCTTCAGCCTCCCGACCATGTAGGCGGTCGCCTGCCCCGGATAGACGGCATAGCGCTCGATCGCCTTCACGATCCCGCCCGGCGCATCGGCCGAATTCTGCTCGACATAGGCAATCGCCTGTTCGCGGGTCCAGCGCTTGTCGTGCAGGCCGGTGTCGACCACCAGGCGGATGGCGCGGTGCAGTTCCAGCTGCAGCCGGCCGAAGTCGCGGTAGGGATCCGTGTAGAAGCCCATGTCCTTGCCCAGCTTCTCGGCATAGAGGCCCCAGCCCTCGCTCCACGCCGTGAAGCCGCCGAAGCGCCGGAAGGCGGGAAGCCCCTTCAGCTGGCTGGTGACGGCGCCGTCCAGATGGTGGCCGGGCACGCCTTCGTGGAAGGCCAGCGCTTCCACCTCGGTGTTGGGCATGTCGGCCATGTCGTAGAGGTTCACATAATAGATGCCGGGCCGCGAACCATCGGGTGCGGGCCGGTTGTAGAAGGCCTTGCCCGCGGATTTCTCGCGGAAGGGTTCGACCGCCTTTACCGTCAGCGGGGCCTTGGGGGTGGCCGCGGGGCTGAAAACCTCCGGCAGCTTCGCCGTCATCGCCTTGATCGCCTTGTCCGTCTTGGCCAGATACATGGCGCGACCCTCGGGGGTGTTGGGGTAATAATTCTCCGGCCGGGTCCGCATGTGCGCGAAAAAGGCGTTGAGGTCTCCCTTGAAGCCGACCTGCTGCCGAATCGCGTCCATCTCGCCGTGGATCCGCGCGACCTGCCTCAGGCCCAGTTCGTGCACCTCGGCCGCCGTCATGCCGGTCGTGGTGTAGAAGGCAAGGCGCTCGGCATAATAGGCGTCGGCGCCCGGGAAGCGCCAGACGCCGTCGCCGGCCGGCGCCCGGGCCTGCTGCGCTGTCAGGAAGGCGGACGTGCGCTGATAGGCGGGCTTTACCACGGTCAGCAGGGCCGACCGGCCGCGCGCCAGCAGCGCGTCCTTTTCGGCCTGCGGGATGTCCAGCCGGCCCACCTTGGCCTTCAGATCGGCATAGATCGCGCTGTCCGGCCCGTCGGTGAAGGGCGCGCCCGATGTGATGTTCGTGATGTCGGCCAACACATAGGGAAAGGTCCAGCGCGGCGGCACGACGCCCGTCGTCTCGCTTGCCTGCGACCGGGCGATGGCCTGGTCCAGCACTGCGCCTACACCCTCCAGCCGCTGCACATAGGCCTCCGCCTCGGCCTTGTTCGACACGCCGTGGATGTTGATCAGGAAGGCCGGGATCCCGCTTTGCGCGCCGTTCATCTGGTCGAATGTGTAGCGGAAGTGGCGGTGCGGCCAGGCGCGGGCCTGCCGCTCCATCTGATAGTCGAACAGGCGGTAGCTCAGCGCCGACTGCGGCGACAGCTTGGCCGGATCGAAGCGGCGCTTCATCTCGGCCCGCGCCTCTTGCCCCATGCGGAAGCGGGCTTCCTCGGCCGCGTCGCTGTTGTCGGTCCAGCGGCCGTAATCGGCGTCGCGGATGCCGCGAAAGGTCTTGCCCTGCGGGTTCATCGCAAGCTGACGCTTGTCGAGATCGTCGAAGAAGGCTGCAAGTGCCGCGTCCTGCTCGCCGGCAACGGTGGCCGCAGGGGCTGGCTGTGCAGAGACTGCCTGCAGCGGGATGGAGACTAGGGCAGTGACAAGAAGCAGGGCGCGAAGCATGTGGCTCTCCGATGGCTGAATTTCAGGCTGTTGCACCGTCGCGCCCGCCGCTGCAAGAGTGGCCCAATGCCGGCAGACGCCCAACATACCCACGCGCACGACGGGCACGACGGGCACCATCACCACCCGCATGGGCCGCACGATCACCAAGCCCACGGGCCCGTTGCCGGCTGGCGCTATGCCCTTGCGATCGGACTGAATGTCGCGATCGTCGCCTTGCAGATCATTGCCGGCCTTGCCATCGGCTCGACGGCGCTTCTGGCTGACGCCGGGCACAACGCGTCGGACGTACTCGGGCTGCTTCTGGCGGGCTGGGCGGCCTGGCTGATGACGCGAACGGGCTCCTCGCGGCGCACCTATGGCTATGGGAAAGCCGGTGTGCTTGCCGCACTCATGAACAGCCTGCTGCTGGTGTTCGCCTGCGGCGCCCTTGCGGTGGAAGCGGTCGGCCGCCTGCTCGACCCGCCAGCCGCTGCACCGCCTGGCGGGCTGGTGATGGCGATCGCCGGACTTGCCGTCTGCATCAACCTGCTGTCGGGCTGGCTGCTGATGGGCGGCAACCCTGACGACGTGAACCGCCGCGCGGCCGTGGTGCATCTGTTCGGCGACGCGGCCGTGTCGGCTGGCGTGTTGCTGAGCGGCGCTGTCATCCTGCTGACTGGCGCGCGCTGGGCGGACCCTGTGGCCGGCCTGCTGATCGTCGCGGTCATCCTTGCTACCACCTGGCGCATTCTCGTGCAGTCGCTCGACATGGCGCTGGATGCCGCACCCAAGCGGATCGACGTGGCCTCGGTGAAGACCTGGCTGCACGACTGCCCCGGGGTAATCGACGTGCACGACCTGCATATCTGGCCGATCAGCGCGACGCAGACGGCGCTGACAGCCCATCTTGTGGTGCCAGACGGGGGCAGCGATGGGCTGATCGAACTGGTGACCGCAGGCCTGAAGGCCGAATTCGCGATCGAGCACCCGACCATCCAGATCGAGCAGTCCGACTGCAACCAGTGCCGGGAACTGCAGGCCTGATGGCGCAGCTCTATTTCTACTACGGCGCCATGAACGCCGGAAAATCGACCACCCTGCTGCAGGCCAGCTTCAACTACCGCGAACGCGGGATGACAACGATGCTGTGGACCGCCGCCGTCGACGACAGGACGGGCGGCGGGCGCATCGGCTCGCGGATCGGTCTGGCGGCCGAGGCCAGCCTCTTCCACCCCGACACCGACCTGTTCGCCGCGATTGCGGCCGCGCCGCCCGATTGCGTGCTGGTGGACGAAGCGCAGTTCCTGTCGGCAGCCCAGGTGGACCAGCTCGCCTTGGCGGTGGACCGGCTGGACGTGCCGGTTCTGGCCTATGGCCTCAGGACCGACTTCCAGGGGGCACTGTTCCCGGGGTCCGAACGTCTGCTCGCGATCGCAGACAAGCTGGTGGAGCTGAAGGCCGTCTGCCACTGCGGGCGCAAGGCCGTGATGAATTTGCGGGTGGATGCGTCAGGCGCTGCTGTCACGACAGGCGCGCAGACCGAGATCGGTGGCAATGACCGCTATGTGGCGCTGTGCCGGCGGCATTGGCGGGAGGCGGTTGAGAGGGCAGCCTGAGGCAAACTGGCGGAGCGGACCGGCCGCGGGCGAAGCCCGCGAGTCCGGCTGGGTCAAGAAGATGCGAAAAGGAAAAGGCGCGGCAAAGCCGCGTCGTCGGACATGACAAAAGGGCGGAGCTGATGCCCCGCCCTTTTGCATGCCGTCCGCGCCTTCGGCGAGTCTGCAGACCTTCGCCCGATTGCTGCGCAATCCGGCTCCAGGCCGCGGCCGCCTTCGGCTTACAGCAATTCCAGGTTCACAGCCGCCTGCTTGCCACGCCGGTCGAGCTCGAGCTCGAACGTGACGCGCTGGTTTTCGGCGAGGTCCGTGAGGCCTGCGCGCTCGACTGCCGAGATGTGGACGAACGCATCCGCGCCGCCATCGTCCCGTGCAATGAAGCCGAAGCCCTTCTGGCCGTTGAAGAACTTGACGGTGCCCTCATAGCGGGTGCCGTCAGTCACCGGCGGGGGACGGTTGCCGAAGCCACCACCCGGGCCGGCGGGCCGAGGAGCCCGCTCGAAACCGCCTTCGCGCGGCGGGCGCGGAGCACGCGCCTGCACTTCGAGCGGTTCGCCGACGATCGTCACGTCGGTCGCGGAGATGCGGCCGTTGCGATCGGTCAGCGAGAATTCGATTTCCTGGTTCTCGGCCACGTCGGCAAGGCCGGCGCGCTCGAGCGCGGAGATGTGGAGGAACACGTCCTCGCCGCCATCATCGCGAACCACGAAACCAAAGCCCTTCTGGGCGTTGAAGAATTTCACCTTGCCCTTGGCAGAGCCGATGACAATGCCCGGCGAACCGCCGCGCGGGGCACCAAAGCCACCGCCACCGCCACCGCCGAAGCCGCCACCGCC
>JBGTBK010000021.1:0-2642 GCA_041749355.1 Sandaracinobacter sp.
CCCGGCCGATCCCTTGCGGATCGGCCGGGGCCCCTTTTTCAGGTCAGGCTGCGGCGACGTCGCGGCGGCGGCGAAGCGCGGAGCCGACGAGGCCGAAGCCGGCGATCATCATTGCCCAGGTGGCAGGCTCCGGAATGGCGCCCTTGATGAAGTCTTGGTGCAGATAGATCGGCACATAACCGGAAAATTCCCCGAAGCTGCTGTTCAGCGCTGCATCGATATCCCCAAAATCCTGTCCGAAGGATAGGCCGTAGGAGGTGACGGAGGCCAGCTTTCCGTCGAGGAACTGCGGGCCGCCCGAGTCGCCGCCGGCGACGCCGACCTCAATGTCGCCGAGGTACGGCGTGCAGCCGAACAGCGTGCCGGTCAGAACCGCGCCGACGAGGCAGCTCGGGTCGAACCCGACAACCAGTTCGCCATCTGCGTTGATGAAGGGGCTGGCATTGTCGAAGTCGCTCAGCCAGCTGTGGGTAACGTCGGCGGTGCCGAAGAAGCCGTCCCAGAAGCCCGCCCACAGCGGATCGCCCAGTGCATAGTCATAGATGTTCTCGCCCTGGCGCATCCGGCCGATGCCGAGGTTCGCGCCAACAGCGCCACCCACGTCCGAGCGGCGACCGTTGCCCACGACATTGAAGGTGCCATACTGCAGATCGCTGCTGTAGAGCATGTCGTAGACCTTGGCGTATTCGGGAGCTGCCCCCTTCAGTTCGAGAATGGCGATGTCGTTCTGGTCGATGACCTCGCCGGTGTAGCCGGGGTTCACATGGATGTAGCCGACTTCCACGCCGACCGCGCCCGGTGCGGCGACGGCGGTGCCGTTCACGAACTGGAAGCGGACGAGATCGGGATCGGCACTGTCGCTGAAGAAGGCGGTGACCTTGTTCGGCGTTGCCGTGCCATAACCGCTGGAAACGCAGTGGCCGGCGGTCACGATGCGGTTCTTGGCTGCAAGGCTGCCGGTGCAGATGAAGGCGCCGTCGTCATATTCCATGATGAGGGTCGCGACACCGCTGTACTGCGGCTTGTTCGCGAAATAGAGCGGATCGCCGCCGTCCGCCACGGTCGCGGTGGAGTTGACGCCGACGATCATGTTGGCGGCCTGCCATTGCAGGCCCTTGGTCGTGCCGCTCACGGAGCGGTTCAGCTGGGCGTTGGCAGCGGTCGGAAGGCCGACCGTTGCAACGGCAAAAGCGCCAAGTGCGAGAACCGACGTAAGATTGCCCCTGTTGTGCATTGAATGTCCCCTGCCTGTGTTGCGAGTCGCCACTCCGGCCCCGCAGGGCGACCCGTTAGGGTTACTTTCAGCACAGCGAAACGAAACTGCAACGAGAATCTTTGCCAGCTGCAAAAAAGTCCGGATGGCTGCGTCAGCTTGCCACTGGCCGACCGCACCCCCATTTGCCATTCAGGCAGCGACAGCCAGGAGGAGCAGGCATGGACGACAGCACAGCGCGGGACACGGCCGTGTTTGCCGGTGGATGCTTCTGGTGCACCGAGGCGATCTTCGACCGCCTGCGCGGCGTTGCCAGTGTGGAGAGCGGCTACACCGGCGGCCATGTGCCGCACCCCAGCTACAAGGCGGTTTGCAGCGGCGACACCGGCCATGCCGAAGCGGTGCGCATCGTCTTCGATCCGGCTGTGATCCCCTATGCGGACCTGCTCGACATCTTTCTGGCCACCCATGATCCGACCCAGCTGAACCGGCAGGGCAATGATGTGGGGCCGCAATATCGCTCGGCGATCTTCCCGCAGTCCCAAGCGCAGGAGGCCGAGGCCAAGGCTGCGATTGCGCGCGCGCAGGCGGACTGGCCGACCCCCATCGTGACCACGCTGGAGCCGATGGCGACCTGGTACACCGCCGAGGACGAGCACCAGACCTATTTCGACCGGGTCGGCGACCGGAACCCCTATTGCACCGCCGTTGTCAGCCCGAAGGTGCGTAAGTTCATGCAGAAATATGGCGACCGGCTGAAGGCCTGACGGCGTCGGACAGGCTGGAGTCGCAGCACCTGCACGGGCGATGCATGACAAAGGTTGCACGGTCCGTGCACGTTCTGTCGCGATTCCCTTTCGGGTCGTCACATGTAAGGGGCCGGCGGAATCGGACTCACCGTCAGCTGCTGCTATCCGCCGCACGTTAACGCTTTAATCGCAGCCGGGCGCAATGCCCCAACCATACGGGGATCGCACCTCAGTGGCAGCAGTTGATGGCCGGGCATCCCTGTCTGGCAAGTGGAACAGCCTGTTCCGCGACCATGAAATCTACGTGCGCACGGGCGGGCAGGTCCGTTTCCTGCAGATCCGCGCAGCCGCGCAGCGGCGGGCTGCGGGCATTGCCGTTCTTGTTGTTGCGGGCTGGCTTGTTGCCACGGCAGCGCTTCTGGGCTGGCAGGCCTGGACGGCCTGGAACACGCGCGATGTCGCGGCCCGTTCGCTGGCCATCGCGCAGGCCGAGGCCCGGGTTGCCGCCGAGAAGCGAAGCGTTGAAGGAATCGCGCAGTCCATCGATGCCCGGCAGGACCAGCTCGAGGCGCTTGTTGGTGCCCATTTCGGCACTAACACTCCCGAGGCAGCAGCCCCAGGCCCAGCGCCGGCCGCGGCATCGGCCATGCCGCCTGTGCCGACCCCGGCCTCGCTTGCCG
>JBGTBK010000022.1:0-8249 GCA_041749355.1 Sandaracinobacter sp.
GGCGGCCGGATCGTCACTCCGATCGAAGGCCACATGCGGCGCAAACCAGCCCGCCGCAGCCGGCCCCGCCAGCCCCAGCACCGCCGCCTTGGATTCCCCGACCAGCCCACCAGCCGATATCGAAGGATTGGCAACCAGCGGGAGCAGCACCCCCAGGTGGCGCACGCTCAGCGCCAGGATCCACAGCCACACCGGCGCATAAAACAGCGAAGCCGGCCAGAATTCGAACGCCGACAGCGGCGGCGCCTCCTCCAGCGGCGGCATCCCGGCATGCGGCCCCCGCCCCCCCGACATCGGCTCAGGCCCGCGCAAGCGCATCGCGGTGCAACAGCGTGAACAGGTGCCGCTGGGCGGAACTGCCCCCCGCCAGATGCAGGCGCGGCAGGATCCGGCCCAGCTGTGTGGCTGCCTCGGCACAATGCCCGCGCGCCTGCGCAACCAGCCCGGCGGCCGCTCCCGGCACGATCTCGCGCCACACCGGGTCTACGGCCTGCTGTGCATGGGCATGAAGGCTGGCCTGCATGGCCGAAACCTCGCCCCAGGCACCAGCCCGGTAATTGCTCACGACCCTGGCACGGGGACTGGCTTTCAAGCGAGGGCGAAGCGGCCTTCGGTGAGTTCGCGGATGGCCTCGATGGCGGATTTGCCCTGGAGGCGCGCGGTACCGGTGATGGACCGGTAGCCTGCATGGACCTCGGCACCCCAGTCTGACCTGAACCCATTGGTGACCTTGCGGAACACGACGGATGGTCGGATTTCGCGCTCGGATCCGTTGTTGGTGGCAGGCACGTCGCGGTTGGTCAGGAACAGGAAGAACTTCTGCCGCCAGGCCTTGATCTGTCGCTGGAGGCTTTGTCCGTCGGGGTGCGCCACCGGCAAGGTGACCAGTCTGTCGAGGACATTGTCGGCCTTGGCCGCGTAGGCGGCCAACGTGGTGTCCTTAAGTTGGTCCCTTCGTCGGCCGATGCGGATGGCCCAGCGCAGGTGATCGCGGATCTTTGGCGCAAAGACACTGTCGCCGCAATCGATGGCATATTGAACATCGCGCAGGACATGGGCGAGGCAAACCTGGTGATCCCGGCCAAGTTGCTGTTGGCCAGAGTAGCGGTCCGAGATCCACACATCGGGCTGATGGCCGCCAAGGACGCCCTCGGCCACAGCGCGGGCACGGCTGCCGACGATCTTGTGGAGCACTGCCGTGCTGGACAGGAAGACCCACTGCCACCTGGTGATGCCGTTGATACGCGTCGTGGTCTCGTCCGATGCAATGACGCCAGCGGTGCGCAGGCGATCGACGATGGCCTTGGTGATGTCGGCCATCGGTGCCTGCATCCGACGGAACATGTTGGCGATCGCACCTTCCGAGATCGACAGGCCGAACAGCTCGCGGGCCAGACGCGACAGACGCTCGAAGCCAACATGATGACTGTGGTGCAGATAGGCCAGCAACGTGCGGATGCCCGGCCCGAACGGGCTGCCGGGCGCCATCCCTGCCGGCGCCGGCGCCCGGAAGCGGCTCCCGCAGCCATTGCAGCGGCCGCCAAACAGCTCGATCCGCGTCACAATGGGCTGGATCGGTGGCAGGTCGATATGATCATAGCGATGCCGGCAGCGCTGGCTCTGACCCGAGACGTCGGTCCCACAATGGCCACAGGCGGATGCCATGACGCGCTCGGTCTTGTCAGGATCGCTCGCCAAGGGACGATGCGCTCCTTCGCGTGACGGACGCTTGCCGCCCTTGCCACCACGCGGCCGGCCACCGCGAAAATCATCCTTCGAGGGCGGCTTGTGGGAGTTGGACGAGGTCTTGCGCGGCTTGCCCACCAGCGCTTCAAGATCGGAAATCCTCGCCACCAGCTGTTCGATCAGCGCCTGCTGATCCCGCAGCAGCGCGTCCTTCTCAGCCTCGGTCAGCCGGCGAAATGGGGCAAGCACCATTGTCAGCATGAATCACGCCGCCGAGTCCGTGGCAAGCCCCTTCAGCCAGCGAGGTGAGCAATTACTGGCAATGTGCTCACCAAGCAATTCCTGGACAGGCTCATTCAGCCATTGCTTTCGCTGGAGAGCTCCCGAGCGGTCTGCTTGCGTACCCCAACTTTCAAACGGATCAGCGTGCAAATTGAAGATTATGGGGAACGATTCTTTCACCCACGGGGAATAATAGTCCTGCTTGGTCTCAAAGTGCAGTTTCCATTGATTGTAACGAACAGCCGTCAGATTAGATTCCGAATAGTAAAAATAATGGTCACGGGTACTTTCTTTCGAATTTCCGGTCCAATAATCTAGATTGTTGACACCATCGATGTACTGCTTGCGATCGGCACGCATGCGCTTTGCCACATCAGGAACGCCTGCAGCGGCGGAAAGGGTGGTAAAGATGTCCATATGCGCCTGGATGCCATTGAGCACTTGCCCCGCTGGAATGTGGCCTGGCCAACGCACCATCATTGGAACGCGCAAGCCGCCCTCGTAGGTCGTCATCTTTTCCCCGCGGAAGGGGGTGGTGCCACCGTGCATGCGGGCGCTGTGTTCAGGCCCATTATCAGTGGTGTAGACGATTATGGTGTTGTCGAGAATCCCCATTGCCTCCATCTGCTTCAACAGATCGCCGATCTGCATGTCATGCTCGATAAGGCCACTGCCGTAGGCATCATGCTCGGTGGTGTATTTCGCAGCGAGATATTGGTTTTCAGGCTTGAGGCGCGTGAACATGTGCATACGGCTGGTGTTGAGCCAGACAAAGAACGGTTTGCCCGCTGACTGAGCCCGTTTCATGAAGTCGACAGAGGCGGCAATGAACTCCTCGTCCATTGTCTCCATGCGCTTGCGGGTCAGTGGCCCTGTGTCTTCGATCTTCTGCTTGCCGACGCGGCCAAAGCGTGGGTCTGTTGTTGCGTCGTCCACGGTTGTTGCCCATGTCCGCAGCACGCCGCGCGTGCCAAATTTTTTCCTGAACTCAGGATCCTTGGGATAGTCCTCCTGTTCAGGTTCTTCCTCGGTGTTGAGGTGATAGAGATTGCCAAAGAACTCGTCGAAACCATGCATCGTCGGCAAATGCTCGTTGCGGTCGCCGAGGTGGTTCTTGCCGAACTGGCCGGTCGCATAGCCCTGTGGTTTGAGAACCTCTGCCAGCGTCGGTGTGGCGGCCTTCAACCCAAGCGGCGCGCCGGGCCGGCCAACTGTGGTCAACCCACTTCGTATTGGATATTGACCGGTGATGAAGGCAGCGCGACCTGCGGTGCAGGACGGTTGCGCGTAATGGTCGGTGAAGACGGCTCCTTCCCGGCCAATCCGGTCTATGTTGGGCGTCGTGTAGCCCATGACACCTTTGCCGTAGGTGCTCACATTCTGCCAACCCACGTCATCGGGGAAGATGACAAGGATGTTGGGTCTTGGCGATTTGCCATTGCCAGTGCTGGCTACCCCTTGGGCTTTGGCTATCGTCGCCAGACCCGCGGCCGTCGTGACCACGGCTGCGCCCGACAGCAGCGACCTGCGCGAGAGCCTGGGCGACGATCCGCCCGTTTCGCGGTTGTCTTCGGTGCCCATGCCTGTCTCCCCATTGACCATGATTCGCGCAGACCATAGGATCGAGATGACCCAAAAAATGTCATGCCGCTGACAGTCTGGACACCATGCTGAAAACCGAGGCGCTGGACAGGATGTGCACGCATGGCTGGCTCGCCACCACCCCTGCCCATTTCCGCGCGGCCGTGTTGCCGAACTGCGATCTGATCACGGTGCAACGGGGAGAGGTGTTCTTTGCTGCCGGCGACCCGGGCGGCGGGATCTACGGCGTGGCGTCGGGACGGCTGGAGGTTCATGTCGCGAGCGGCCTGGAGGATGCGACGCTCGCGCACTTCAACGACCCCGGTCACTGGTTCGGCGAGATTGCGGCCTTTGGCGGAGGCAGGCGACGGGTCACGGTCGTTGCGGCTTCCCGGACGGAATTGCTGCGATTGTCTGCGGCGAACATGCAACGGATCACCGAGCAGGACCCCGAAGCGTGGAAGCACTTCGCAAGGCTGCTGGCGATGAACTTCGCGATCGCCATGGCTGTGGTCATGGCGCTGCGCTTTGAACACCCTCTGCAGCGCGTGGCCGCGACGCTTCGCAATCTGGTGGAAGACTGTCCAGCCGGCAGCCCTGTGGCGACCGTTTCGCAAACTGATCTCGGCGCGCTCACAGTCTTGAGCCGCAACACGATCAGCCTTGTCCTGGCCGACTTGGAGCAGCGGCACATTGTTCAGCGCCGCTATGGCAAGGTGGAAATCTGTGACCTCGATGCCCTGTTGCAGGTGATTGACGCCCCACGGGCATGACATCGTCGGCATGCCCTGAGCCGGGCTGAAGATAGTGTCATGAGCCTGACAGTTCATCGTTGCCGCCTCGGCTATGGCTGCCGAAGACTGCATCGAAGTGAGGCGCGCTATGACAATTGGACTCCGGACGCTCAGGGTAGCGTTGGTTGCGGTTGCCTCCACGGTCTCCGTTACGGCTCTTGCACAATCAGCGGCGGAGACACCGGCGGCGAAGCCGGAGAATGACGGAACGGACCCGACCAGCCCGGTGCGCTTCCTGAAGCTGAGCTATGAGCATCTGGATCTGTCGCTGCCGGAAAGCCTGCCCGGCGACAACTCCAACACCTTCGCGATGGAGTTCCAGCAGCCCTTCGGGCGCACATCTATCAAGTTCAAGCTGCCTGTCGCCTCTGTCGACACATTCGGCGACGACACCTACGGCCTGGGTGACGTCTCGGCAAAGGTCAGCCATGTGCTGAGCGTGACCAAGACGCACGGCATCGTGCTTGGCGCCGAACTGGTGTTCGATACCGCCAGCCGCCCCGAGCTCGGCACCGGCAAGACGGTGTTCAAGCCGAGCTTCATCTATGCCTTCTTCCTGAAGGGCGGCCATATCTTTGCGCCTGCCCTGGTGCACAGCGTGAGCATTGCCGGCGACGACAGCCGAGAGAATGTGAACGCAACGACGATCGACTTCTATTTCGTGCCGAAGCTCGCCAATCCGAAATTCTACATGACGCTGGACCCCGCGCTGACGCAGGATTGGCACAGTGACAAGTTCTACCTCGTGACGGCGCTGACCGTTGGATACACCGTTGGCCCGATGCTTGGCGGAATGGGGCAGGTGTTCGTGAAGCCGAGTTTCGGGCTGGGTGGCGACAAGCCGACCGGCTGGGGCATTCAGGCTGGTGTTCAGCTGCTCAACTTCTGACAGTGTGCAGCAGCCCGGAGGGAGGTTCCAGGTTGGGCTTCGCCCGTCTGCGACTCCGCTGGGAAGACTGGGGTGGTTTTGGGACGGTGACCGGAAAGCGGGTCAAGGGCCTGTAGGCCCTTGCGGGGGTGCAGGGGGCGGAGCCCCTTGCTTGCTCGTGTGGGTGGGAGTTGCGCTGGGGTTGGCTCTGCTGGCGTCCTGAGGTCCCGGGTCAAGCCCGGGACGACGGATTCTGGTGCGGACGGGTTCGGCGGCGGTCGCCGCCGCCCCGCCCTCGGCTTTCGCTGGGGCAGGCGTCCGGGCCTGGCGCGACTGGCGTGGCTAACGCTGCGCGCCATTGGCCTGATGAACGACGTAAGCGCGAACAGCCTCTGCGTCGGCAGGCGTCATCTGCTTGGCGAAGCTGACCATGCCGGCGCTGGCGCGTTGGCCGTCGAGGACGACGGCTTTCCAGGCGTCGGCGTCAGCGCTGGTGGGGCTCCAGCGGAGATCGGGGAGGACGCCCGAGCTGATGGCCATCGGGCCGTGGCAGACCATGCAGTTGCGGCTGTAGGCGACGAGGCCGGTCTGCAGCTGTTGGGGGGTGCCGAAGCGGGCCGCCTGCGGGCGGGCGTCGATCGGGGTGAGCTTGTGGTCGGGGATTTCGCCCTTGGCGCCGAGCTGGAAGGTGATGACCCGGCCGACGACGGCGGGGACGGCCTTGTCGAACAGGAAGCCGGCGGCGAGCGCGTAGGCGCCGCCCCAGCCGCTGGCGACCGAGAGATACTGTTCGCCGTCGATCTCGTAGGTGACGGGGGGCGCCATGATCCCGCCCTTCACATTCTGGCGCCAGAGGTCCTTGCCGGTGGCGGCGTCGTAGGCGACGAGATCGCCGCCGACGGTGCCCTGGAAGACGAGGCCGGCGGCTGTCGAGAGGACGCCGCCGTTCGACGGGGTCGGGAGTTCGACCGACCAGCGGGCTTTCTGGGCGATCGGGTCCCAGGCGATGAGGCGGCCCTTGAAGGCGGCCTTCATGGCCTTCATCGTTGCCGGGTCGACCGGGTCCACGGGCAAGCCATCCTCGAACTTGAAGCCGGTGTTCCACTTGGTGGCGGCGTCGGCGACGGCCTTGGGGGCGTAGCCCTGGGGCAGTTCCTGCGCGGGGATGTAGGCGAGGTTCAGATCCGGGTTGAAGGCCATTGGGTGCCAGTTGTGGCCGCCCTGGGGGCCGGGCGAGTGGATGTAGGAGCCGCTGACCGGCCGGGCCGTTGGGGTTTCCATCGGGCGGCCGTTGGCGTCGAGCCCGGTTGTCCAGGTTTGGGGAACATAATTGTTGCCTGACAGGAACTTGCCGGACTTTGCGTCGAGCACGTAGAAGAAGCCGTTCTTGGGCGCCTGCATGACGACGCGCTGCTTTGCACCGCCCGGGCCGCGGGGGATGTCGGCGAGGATGATGGTCTGGGTGGCGGTGTAGTCCCAATTGTCGCGCGGGGTGGTCTGGTAGTGCCAGTTGTAGCTGCCGGTGTCGGCGTTGACCGCGACGATCGAGGAGACGAACAGGTTGTCGCCCTTGCTGTCGGGGTCGCGGATGGCGGCGTTCCAGGGGGAGGCGTTGCCGACGCCGAAGACGATCTGGTTGTTGGGTTCGTCGTAGACGATGGAGTCCCAGACGGTGCCGCCGCCGCCGTCCTGCGTCCAGCGGCCGGTTTTTCCCCATGTGGGGTTGGCGAGCTTGGCGAGGATGGCGTCGGAGGCAGCGCCGTCGGGCTTCATTTCGGGGTTGGGGACGGTGTAGAAGCGCCAGACGAGCTTGCCGGTGGCGACATCATAGGCGGAGAGATAGCCGCGCACGCCGAGTTCGGCACCACCGTTGCCGATGAGGACCATGTTCTTCACCACTCTGGGCGCGCCGGTGATGGTGTAGGGCATGGAGCGATCGACGGTCTGCACGCTCCAGATGGGCTTGCCGGTCTTGGCGTCGATGGCCTGGAGGCGGCCGTCGATGACGCCGAGGAAGAGGACGCCGTCCTTGATGGCGACACCGCGGTTCACGACATCGCAGCAGGCGTCGACTCCGACGGCCTTGTCGACGGCTGGGTCGTGGACCCAGAGTTCCTTGCCGGTCTTGGCGTCGAGCGCGTGGAGGACGGACCAGGAGGAGGTTGCGTACATGACGCCGTCTGAGACGATGGGAGTGGTTTCGATGCCGCGGCCGGTTTTCAGATCGTAGGTCCAGGCGACGCCGAGGTCCTTCAGGGTGTCGGCGTTGATCTTGGAGAGGCGGCTGTGGCGCTGTTCGTCGTAGGTGCCGCCGTAGCTGAGCCATTCGGCGCCGGCCGAGCCCTGGGCGGCGAGGCTGTCGCCGCTGGCAGCGGTGGTGTCTGCGGCGGGTTTGCAGCCGAACAGGGCGAGTGCGCCTGCAAGGACAAGAACCGACGCCTGAGCGCGTGACGGTGACAGAGCGCTGCGGCGCTGGTGCATCTGGTCTCTCCCCTGGCGGACGGGTGGCACCTTGTGCGTGCGCCATTCCCCGGTCCCTGCGGTCATGTTCGACCATTGGCGGCGCAAATGCAAAGCCCCCACAATCGCTGGGCTGGCGGGCTTGTTCGCTGCAAAGGGAAAATTCTCCCCCGGCCCCGACGGGCCCTGCTAGGGACCGGGCGTGCCTGACGATTTGCCTCCCTCGCCTTTCAGCTTTCCGGCCTTTCGCGCGTTCTTCGTCGGCAAGCTTGGCTCGACGCTGGCGCAGATCATGATGGTCGTGGTGATCGGCTGGCAGGTCTATGATCTGGCGCGCGCGACGATGCCTATCCGCGAGGCGGCCTTTCTGCTGGGGCTGATCGGGCTTGCGCAGTTCCTGCCGGTGTTCGTGTTGAGCCTGGTGGTGGGGGTGATTGCCGACAAGCTGGACCGGCGGGTGATCGCGCGGGCGGCGATCGGGCTGCAGCTGGGGTGTGCGCTGGTGCTGGCCTGGCTGGCGCACACGGGATCGGGCCTGCTGTGGCCGCTGTTTGCGGTCGCAGTCGTGCTGGGGGTGG
>JBGTBK010000023.1:0-3235 GCA_041749355.1 Sandaracinobacter sp.
GACTGGCGGCTGCACCACAAGAGCGGCGACCGCGCCTTTTACGACGACGCGAGGCGGGACAGCGGCGCGTTCGAATGCCTGTTCGTGAGGGCCGACGGGCTGCTGACGGAGGGCAGCTTCACCAGCCTGTTCGTCGAGCGCGACGGGATATTGCGCACGCCGCCGGCCCGGCTGGGGCTGCTGCCGGGCGTGCTGCGCGCCGAATTGCTTGCCGACGGCAAGGCAGTCGAAGCCGAGCTGACCGCCGAGGACCTCGCCGATGGCTTCCTGCTGGGCAATTCCTTGCGGGGCTTGTTCCCCGCGCGCCTTGCGAGCCCACCGGCATAGCTCTATCGCCCTGCCCGTCACTCACCGCAGGACAGCGACATGCCCCTCCTTTCCGCCGCCATCAACCGCATCAGCCCCTCGCCGACCATCGCGGTCACCAACAAGGCGGCCGAGCTGAAGGCGGCCGGCCACGACATCATCGGCCTTGGCGCGGGCGAACCCGATTTCGACACGCCGGACTTCGTGAAGGAGGCCGCGATCGACGCGATCCGCAAGGGTCAGACCAAATACACCGCAGTCGACGGCACGCCCGCGCTGAAGGCCGCGGTGCAGGCGAAGTTCAAGCGCGACAACAATCTGGATTACGCCCTCGACGAGATCAGCGTGAACGTCGGCGGCAAGCAGACCATCTTCAATGCCATGGTCGCAACGCTCGACCCGGGCGACGAAGTTGTGATCCCGGCGCCCTATTGGGTGAGCTACCCCGACATCGTGCAGTTCTGCGGCGCAACGCCGGTGATCGTGCCCTGCGGGATCGAGCAGGGCTTCAAGCTGCTGCCCGAACAGCTGGACGCCGCCATCACTGCGCAGACCAAGTGGGTGATCCTGAACTCGCCCTCCAACCCGACAGGCGCTGCCTATTCGGCAGCCGAGATCCGCGCGCTCGCCGACGTGCTGCTGGGCCACCCGCACGTCTATGTGCTGACCGACGACATGTACGAGCATGTGGTCTATGACGACTTCAAGTTCGCATCGATCGCCGAGGTCGAGCCCCGGCTGTTCGCCCGCACGCTGACGGTCAACGGCGCGTCCAAGGCCTATGCAATGACCGGCTGGCGGATTGGCTTTGCCGGCGGCCCCAAGCCCATCATCAAGGCGATGGCCAAGATCCAGTCGCAGAGCACGTCCAACCCCTGCTCGATCGCACAGGCCGCGGTTGTCGCCGCGCTGAACGGCCCGCAGGATTTCCTGAAGGAGCGCAACACTGCGTTCCAGGCCCGGCGCGATCTCGTCGTCTCGATGCTGAACCAGGCGAACGGCCTGTCCTGCCCTCGGCCCGAAGGGGCCTTCTATGTCTATCCCGATTGCTCCGGCCTGATCGGCAGGACCACGCCCGGCGGCAAGCTGCTGGACAGCGACGAGGCGGTCGCGGCCTATTTCCTGGAAACCGAGGGTGTGGCCGTGGTGCACGGGGCTGCCTTCGGGTTGAGCCCGGCGTTCCGCATCAGCTACGCGACCTCGATGCAGGCGCTGGAGGAAGCCTGCCGGCGCATCCAGCGGGCCTGCGCCGCGGTCGCCTGAGCCGCGTTCCATAGCCGCAGGCATGGGAAACCATGCACAGCAGGGGTGTAACCCCGGGTTCAGATGTGGCGTATAGGATGATGCCATGCACTATCATCCAAAGCCCGAGTGGCACCTCCCCGACGCTGCTGCCACACCCGAGCAGCACTATCTGAACCGCCGGCAGATCGTTGCCGGCATGGGGCTGGGCGCACTTGCGACGCCCCTCCTCGCCTCCACCGATGTCGCGAAACTGGCGCCGCTGAAATCGCGCCGCACCATCGCGACGAGCGAAGAGCTGACCCCGATCGACGCGGTCACCAGCTACAACAATTTCTACGAGTTCGGTCTCGACAAGGACGATCCGGCCCGCAACGGCCACACGCTGAAACCAGCCCCCTGGACGGTGCGGGTCGGCGGGCTGGTCCAGAAACCGGTGACGCTGGATGTCGACACCTGGATTTCCAAGCTCAGCCTGGAAGAGCGCGTCTACCGGTTGCGCTGTGTGGAAGGCTGGTCGATGGTCATTCCCTGGGTCGGCTTTCCGCTGGCCGGCCTGCTGAAGTCGGTCGAGCCGCTGGCCAATGCGAAATATGTGCGCTTCACCACCCTGGCCGATCCGGCCCAGATGCCGGGCGTGCGCTTCCCCGCGCTGGACTGGCCCTATCGCGAGGGGCTGCGGCTCGACGAGGCGATGAACCCGCTGACCCTGCTGGCCGTCGGCCTCTACGGCCGGCGCCTGCCGAACCAGAATGGCGCGCCGCTGCGCCTCGTGGTGCCGTGGAAATATGGCTTCAAGTCGATCAAGTCGATCGTCGCCATCGACTTCGTGGAGCGCCAGCCGCTGACCAGCTGGAACCAGTCCCAGCCCAGCGAATATGGCTTCTATTCCAACGTGAACCCGGATGTGGGCCACCCGCGCTGGAGCCAGGCGACCGAACGGCGCATCGGCGAGTTCCGCAAGCGCCCCACCCTGCCCTTCAACGGCTATGGCACCGAAGTGGCTGCCATGTACCGGAACTTGGACCTGAAGAAGTTCTACTGATGGCGTCCCGCCGTCTGAATGGCCCGCCCGTCTGGCTCAAGCCCGCTGTGCATGTGCTTGTCGCGATGCCGGGCCTGTTTCTGCTGGCTGGCTGGGCCGAGCTCCTGTTCGTCGACCAGGCCTCGCTCAGGCTGTCGGCCGAGCCGATCGCCTACACCCACAATGCCCTTGGCCTGATGGCGCTGCGCGTGTTGATCGCAACGCTTGCGGTCACGCCGGTCAGCCGCCTTACCGGCTACAAGCCGCTGATGTCGCTCAGGCGGATGCTGGGGCTCTGGGCCTTTGCCTATGCGGCCGTGCATCTGGCCTTCTATCTCTGGCTCGAGCTCGACCTCAGCCTCGCAAGGCTCTGGGCCGAGGCCGTGAAGAAGCCGTTCATCCTGTTCGGCATGCTCGGTTTGCTCGCGATGGCCCCGCTGGCGGCCACCAGCACGCGCGCTGCGATCAAGGCGCTCGGCGGCAAGCGCTGGCAGTTGCTGCACCGGCTCGCCTATGTCGCAGGCATCGCGGGCGTGGTGCACTTCATCCTGCGGGTGAAGGGCTTTCAGCTTGAGCCCTGGGCCTATGCCGCGCTTCTGGCCGTGCTGCTTGGACTGCGCCTCAGGCCCAGTCGCGCACGGGCCAGCCGCGCAAAAGCGCAAA
>JBGTBK010000024.1:0-7680 GCA_041749355.1 Sandaracinobacter sp.
CTTGCTCGGCGTCCTGCTGGCCTCGGTCGCCTGGTACGGAAAGCCCGGATACCAGCCGCGCGCGGCCGCGATCCCGGACGCGCGCGCGGCATGACAAAGGCCGGCGGGATCGATCCCGACATGAACGCATTCTGGATGTTCGTGCGCAAACAGGCTTGACTTTCCCCGCATCGGATCGCGATGCTGTTTGTAGGAAAAAATAAGCCAACGCGTTCGCGTGGCATCCAAATGACCCCCGAACAAATGATCGAACATGCCCTCGTCGGCAACGGTGATGGGATCATGTGGAATGAATTGTGTGGCGCCTTTCAAAAAGGCTTCCCGATCGAGAACTTGCGCCGTCTGCTCGTCTCCGAAGACGATCGAGTATCCTCAGGAGCGGCATTTCTCGCCAACGAACTTGGCAAGATGATGCGCCCATTCATTGACGAGTTGGTCGCACTGGCCAGCCACACAGACGCGCAGGCGCGGTCCGATGTTGTATATGCATTATCCCATTGTGCCGGCCCGGCAGACTTGGACGCGCTGTCGAGGATCATGCTCGCATTCGATGATCCCGAGCCTTTCGTTCATCGCTCGGCAATGATGTTCGTCATCATGGCTGACGACCGTTCGCTAGCAAGCGCGATTACCGAAGCCGCACGGCGCTTTCCCGGATCGCCGTTCGAGAGGATACTGTCTATTCTCCTCGGTCAACGCGATCGGCTCTATTTGCCCTGGGAGCAGATAGATGCCGCGAAGCTGTCGGAACTTATCAATTGTGAAGAAGCGGTCGTGAGGCGTTTCGGAGTCGGGCTGGCTGCGCGCCCCAAGCCCGTCGTCGACGTCGGTTTCTTGGAGATTGCCAGAGATTGTGGGGACACGGAGGGGATCGGCATGATCGACAGCATCATGCGATCTCCGAAGCCGACAAACGCGCGTCTGGCAAGGATCGAATATGTCGAAAGCGAGTCGCGACCCCGCTAGAGGCGTTTCGCTTCGCAGCGATCTTCCGGATAGAGCCGTCATGAAATACCCGCCGAACCTTGCGGCTCGGCGGGTTCGTCATTTCCAATATTGCTGACTACAGCCTTATGCGGCGAGGTCGCGCAGCACGTACTGCAGGATGCCGCCGTTCTTGTAGTAGTCGAGCTCGTCCAGCGTATCGATGCGGCAGATGATCGGAACCTCCCGCGTCGCGCCGTCCGCGTAGGTGACCTTGGCCACCATCGTCTGGCGCGGCTTGATGGTCTCAAGCCCGTCGATCGTCACCGTCTCGTCGCCCTTGAGGCCGAGCGAGGCCCAGGACGTGCCCTCCTCGAAGACGAAGGGAATGACGCCCATGCCGACCAGGTTCGAACGGTGGATGCGCTCGAAGGACTGCGCCACGACCGCCTTGACGCCGAGCAGATTGGTGCCCTTGGCCGCCCAGTCGCGCGAGGAGCCGTTGCCGTATTCGACGCCGGCGAAAATCACCAGCGGCACGCCTTCCTGCTTGTACTGCATGGCGGCGTCGTAGATCGACATCTCCTCCTTCGAAGGATAGTGGATCGTGTAGCCGCCCTCGCGGCCGTTCTCGCCCAGCATGAAGTTGCGGATGCGGATGTTGGCGAAGGTGCCGCGCATCATCACTTCGTGGTTGCCGCGCCGCGTGCCGTACTGGTTGAAGTCGGCGACGCCGACGCCGTGGTCGGTCAGGTACTTGCCGGCCGGCGACGCGGCCTTGATTGAGCCGGCGGGCGAGATGTGGTCGGTCGTGATTTTGTCGCCGAACAGACCGAGGATGCGCGCGCCCTTGATGTCGCCGACGTCCACCGCCTTCTGGCCCATGCCCACGAAGTAGGGCGGGTTCTGCACGTAGGTCGAGTCGTCGTCCCAGGCATAGGTCTCGCCGGCCGGAACCTGCACCGCCTGCCAGTTCTCGTCGCCCTTGAACACCTCGGCATACTTCTGTTCGAACAGGTCGCGCGTGACGTGCTTGTGGATGAACTCCTGGATTTCCTGGTTGGTCGGCCAGATGTCCTTGAGGAAGACGTCCTTGCCGTCCCTGTCCTGGCCGATCGGTTCGGTCGTCAGGTCCTTGGCGACCGTTCCCGCGAGCGCGTAGGCCACCACCAGCGGCGGCGAGGCGAGGTAGTTCGCCTGCACGTCAGGCGAGATGCGGCCCTCGAAATTGCGGTTGCCTGACAGCACGCCGGCTGCGATCAGGCCCTTGTCGTTGATGGTCTTGGACACCGGCGCCGGCAGCGGGCCGGAATTGCCGATGCAGGTCGTGCAGCCGAAGCCGACGAGGTTGAAGCCGATCTGGTCGAGTTCCTTCTGGAGGCCCGACTTCTCGAGATACTCCGCCACCACCTGGCTACCGGGGGCGAGCGAGGTCTTGACCCACGGCTTCTGCTTCAGGCCGAGGCGGTTGGCATTGCGCGCGAGCAGGCCGGCACCGATCAGCACCGACGGGTTCGACGTGTTGGTGCACGACGTGATCGCCGCGATCGCCACGTCGCCATGGCCGAGGTCAAAATCCTCGCCCTCGACCTTCCAACGCTTGTCGGCCTCCGAGGCGTCCTTCTTGTACTCCTTCACCAGCGACTGCTCGAAGCCGGCGGCGATTCCTTCCAGCGGGATGCGGCCCTCGGGGCGCTTCGGGCCGGCCATCGAGGGAACGACTTCGCCGAGATCGAGCGACAGCGTGTCGGTGAAGACCGGCTCCGCCGCGCCCGGCATCCAGAACATCTCCTGCGCCCGGCTGTAGGCCTCGACCAGCGCGATGCGATCCGCCGCGCGGCCCGAGACGGTGAGGTAGTTCAGCGTTTCCTTGTCGACCGGGAAGAAGCCGCAGGTCGCGCCGTATTCCGGACCCATGTTGCCGATGGTGGCACGGTCGGCGAGCGTCATGTTGGCCAGGCCCTCGCCGTAGAACTCGACGAACTTGCCCACCACGCCCTTCTTGCGCAGCATCTGCACGACGGTGAGCACGAGGTCGGTGGCGGTGACGCCTTCCTTGAGCTTGCCGGTGATCTTGAAGCCGATGACCTCCGGCAGGAGCATGGAAACCGGCTGGCCGAGCATGGCCGCCTCCGCCTCGATGCCGCCGACGCCCCAGCCGAGCACGCCGAGGCCGTTGATCATCGTGGTGTGCGAATCGGTGCCCACGCAGGTGTCCGGATAGGCGACGGTCTCGCCGTCCTCGTCCTTCGTCCACACGGTCTGGCCGAGATATTCGAGGTTGACCTGGTGGCAGATGCCGGTGCCGGGCGGCACGACGCGGAAATTCTTGAACGCCTGCTGGCCCCACTTCAGGAAGCGGTAGCGCTCGCCGTTGCGCTGGTACTCCAGGTCGACATTGTGCTTGAACGCCATCGGCGTGCCGAACTCGTCGACGATGACCGAATGGTCGATGACGAGGTCGACCGGAACCAGCGGGTTGATCTTCTGCGGGTCGCCGCCGAGCGCCTTGATGCCGTCGCGCATGGCCGCGAGGTCGACGACGGCCGGGACGCCGGTGAAGTCCTGCATCAGCACGCGTGCCGGTCGGTAGGCGATCTCGTGACCGGCGGTGCCCTTGTCGGCGATCCAGTCGCGGATCGCCACGATGTCGGCCTTGGTGACCGAACGGCCGTCCTCGTTGCGCAGCAGGTTCTCCAGCAGCACCTTCATCGAGAAGGGCAGGCGGCTGACGTCGCCGATGCGGGCCGATGCGGCTTCCATGCTGAAATAGTCATAGGCCTTTCCGTCGACGGTGAGCGTGCGGCGGGTGGAGAGCCTGTCGTGGCCGATCGCAGTCATGGTCCGGGTTGTCCTTTTTTCGCTGGCGCGCCCCTGCGGGTGCGGGATGCTCCTAGAACGGAGGAAACCGGGCGGCAAGCAGACCTTAAAGTGCATGGCCGCCATGCCGTATCCTGGGAGCAAGCCCCGGGGACGCGGGTGCAGGAAGGATGACCATGGAACAGGTGGCTGGACTGGAAGCGACGGGCTACGCCGACGGGCCCTTGAACATTCGGGGGCTTGGCCACCCGCAACTGATCCAGTTCGATGCGGTGCGGGACCTGCTGGTCGCGACCGGCCTGTCGCCCGAGCCGGAATGCTATGAGCTGTTCTGGATGCATGTCACGGAGGCTGATCCGGCGCTTTGTCGGTCGATCGAGCGCATGCTTGTGGACGGCACGCTGACTCCCGAGGGGATAACCGAGCTTCGCCGGGTGCATCTGGGCGACATTGCCGCGTCGGAAGTGCATGAGCTGGTCGAGGCGGCGCAGGAAAGCGCCAACGCGCTGGCCGAGCGCCTGGATCGGGGCCACGCCGATCTCAAGGCCTATGATGCAACCATCGCCTCTCAGGACGAGGCGCTGACGACTGCGCGCACGGCGCACGAACTGGCTGATCTTGTGCAGCGTCTGCGCCGTGCCAATGCGGTGATGATGGCTGCCAATCGCCGGCTTGAATCCGACATCGGCGTGGCGACGCTGGAAACGTCGCGGCTGCTGGACCGGCTGGAATCGGCCGAGCGCGCGGCCCGCACCGACCCGCTGACCGGGCTTTCCAACCGGCGCGGGCTGATGGACGCCCTGAAGAAGAGCATCGCGCGATCGCTGGAGGATGGTGTGCCGCTGACCGTCGGCCTTGTCGACATCGACCATTTCAAGCGAATCAACGACCAATGGGGCCATTCGATCGGCGACGAGGTGCTTCGCTGTGTTGCCTCGCACCTGCAGGCCCATGCCCGCCGCACGGCAGGCGACCGCGGCATTGTCGGGCGCTATGGCGGAGAGGAGTTCCTGGTTGCGCTTCCGGGCATCGGGCTTTCGGACGCGGCCGCAGCGCTGGACAATGCCCGGGCGATCCTTGCCCGGCAGGTGCTGCGCAAGGCCGACGATGGCCAGTGCATGGGCCGGGTGAGCTTTTCGGCCGGCGTTTCCCTGTTGCGGGCCGAGGATGTGGTGGAGACGCTGATCGACCGGGCCGATGCCGCGCTCTATGCTGCAAAGCGGGCCGGGCGCGACCGGGTGCTTCCGGAAAAGCCCCAGCGCTGAGAGACACATGCCGTTGGCGGGTGGCTACGCTGCCACCAGCCGGGCACGAATGTCTGCGTGTGCCTGCGCCGTGATCGGCCATTTCCAGATCACGACTGCGGCTGCAATCGTCATCAGCGCAGGCGGGGCGGCGAACAGGATTTCCAGCCCGAGCAGCGCCGTTTCGCTGTTCTGCGCGCCCGGTGCCGGATCGAAGCCGACCAGCGCCAGAAGCGGGTAGGTCAGGCCGACCGGGATCGCATAGCCGAGCTTCTGGGTGGCGGTCAGGATCGCGAAATTGAGGCCCGTGGTGTCGGCGCCTGCCTCGCCCCTGTCCTGCCTGTCCAGCGCCTGCGCGTCGTTGAGGTCCGCCAGCATCGCCCTCAGCAGGAAGGCGGGCGCCGCAAAGGGCAGGCCGGCAAGGAACATGCCGACTGCGGCCAGCGCAATGTTCCCTTCCGGCAGCAGGACCACCCCGATCATCATGCCTCCCAGCCACAAGGAGGCGACTCCTGCCGCCCGGTGTTTGCCCCAGTCCCTGGCGAGCCGGATCCAGATCGGGGCCGCCACAAGCCCGGCCACGAAATAGGCCAGCAGCAGGGCGGATGCGGTTGCAGGCGGCACGTTGCGGGCCGCCGTGAAGAAGAAGAGAAACAGGGCACCGGTGATGCCGGGCGCAATCGACAGCAGCAGGTCGACCAGCAGCAACCGGACCATGCGCCGATCGGCCAGCACGCGCTTCAGGTCCGCAAAGCGGACGCGGTGGCTTTGCGAGGGCGCCTCGCCTTCGGGCACGACGGCTGCGGCCAGCAGGGCCGTGAGCGGGGCGAGCGCGATGATGAACCAGCCCATGGCGTGGACCCCGCTGGAGGCAGGTGCCTCGGGCCAGACCCGGGCGATGATGGGCGGGATGAACAGGACCACCATGGTTCCGAACACGTTGAAGGCGGTCCAGATGCCGAAGATGCGGGCGCGTTCGGCATAGTCGCCCGACAGGCGCGAGCCCCAGGAGACCTGCGCGAGGTTCATGCAGGAATAACCGATGTAGAGGATGAACAGCGACAGGAAGGTGCGGGTGGGGGTGACGCCGGGCTCGGCCTGGAAGAGCAGCCAGGCCCCCAGCATCATCACGAGCGAGCCGCCCACGATCCACGGCCGGAACTGGCCCCAGCGGCTGCGGGTGTTGTCCATCAGCGCGCCCAGCAGCGGATCGAGCGGGATGTCGACGATCCGCACGAGCGCGAAGAGAAATCCGACGGTGGCAAGCGGCAAGCCCAGCGCCCCGGCATAATGGGGCGGCAGATAGACGACGAGGGGAAGGCCGAGTGCCGCGACCGCGAGCCCGGGGCTGCACCAGGCGAGAAGATGGGAAAGCCTGGTTCGCATGCAGTTCCCCGATTGATGACCCTGTTTGGGCACTCCTTGCCCCAACAGAGCGCCCGGCGCTAGGGGACAGGAATGGCCAGCGCAGAAGAGCCCGGCAATCGCGCACAGCCAGGCTCAGCGGCGGCGCTGGCGCGCGGCGGACGGACCAACTTCGCCGGTTTCCTGCTGCGGCTGTCGGCGCGCTTTCCCTTTCTGGTGATCGCCGCAAGGCTCTATGGCGCTGACGATCTGGGCCGCTTTGCCTATGCGACGATGGTGGTTGAGTTCGTTGCAGCCCTTGCAACCGTTGGGCTGAAGCGGGGGCTTTCGGCCGAGATGGCGCGGGGCGACCGGCCAGAGGCCCATGTGCTGGCGGATGGCTGGTCGATCGGCCTTGTGCTGGCGCTGGCCGGCACCGGGCTTCTGTTGGCGCTGCCCGGGCTGATGTTTCCGGATGGGGCCGCATCAACGAACGAGCGCTGGTTCGCGCTGATCGTGCCGGCAATCGTTCTGGCCGATGTGTCGCTGGCCGGCCTTGCCTTCCGGCACCGGATCGATGCGGCCGTGCGCGCCCGCTCGGTGATCGAGCCCTGGGTGCTGACGCTTGCGGCGACGCTGCTGGCCTTCACCGCCTTCAAGGCCGGCGGCCTTCTGCTGGCCTATCTGCTGTCGCTGATTGCGGCAGTGACCGCCTCTGTCTGGCCGGCGCTGAGGGAGTTCGGCCTGCCCCACGGCTGGCGGCCGTCCGTTGGACGCATGGTTGCAATCGCGGCGCGCAACCTGCCGCTGGCGGGTGCCGATCTTGTCGAGTGGGCGACCCGGCGGCTCGACATCTTCCTGCTCGGCCGCTCTGCCTCGGCCGAGGTGGTGGGGCTTTATTATGTCGCGCAGCAGGTGGCCTCGCTTGCGGGCAAGATCCGGGTGAGCTTCGATCCGATCCTGGCCCCCATGCTGTCGACTGCGCTGAAGGCCGGGCGCCCGGACGAGGCGGCGGCGCACCTGCGGCAGGTGGGCTTCTGGGTGCTCGCCTTCCAGTTGCCCGTCGTGCTTGCGCTGGGCTTGCCGGCCGAAGGCGTGCTGGGGCTGTTCGGGCCGGAGTTCGCTGTCGGTGGGCTGGTGCTTGCGCTGCTGCTGGTGGCCGAGCTTGCGGCCGCCAACAGCAGTGTGAGCGAAATGGGGCTGATCTATGCGAAGCCCCGGTCCAACCTGCTGATCGCGGGGGCAGCGCTTGCGCTGCAGGGCGCGCTCAGCCTGTGGCTGGTGCCGCTTTATGGGGCCGAAGGGGCAGCGGGGGCGCTGCTGATCGCGCTGACGGTGGCGGCCGTTG
>JBGTBK010000025.1:0-1914 GCA_041749355.1 Sandaracinobacter sp.
CGGGCATCGGCCTCGGCGATCGACGGGTTCGTGCCCAGCGCTGCTGCCTGTGCTTCTTCGAGCGTGGTGGCGGCAGCGGGTGCAGCAAGAACAAGCAGCAGGGCCGGAAGGGTGGGCAGGCGCACGGCGGGCCTTAGCGGAAGGCGTTGCCGGCCGGCAGGCCCAGCTTGCGGAAGACCATTGCGGCCGGGCAGAAGCCGGTGAAGGCCGCCTGCATCATGTTGGCACCGGCAAAGGCGGTGAGGAAGAACCAGAGCGGGTTCACGAAGTGGCCGAGCGCGAGGCCGGCGAGGACAACGAAGCCGGCGAAGGCGAGCACGGCGCGGTCGATGTTCATGGGAATGGTCCTTTTCCTAGCGCGAACGCAGTTTCTTCACGCCCATCACATCGAGGGCGAGCTTTTCGTAGAAGGGTTCGGATTCGCCCTTGCGCACCTTCCTGAGGAAGTATTTCTCGAAGCCGATCTTGGCGAGGTGGACCCATTTCCCGCTGGACGACCAGTTGGTGTTGCGGGGCGGGATCTGCGGCTGGGCGACGAAGGCGACGCCGCCATCGCCGAAATCGGCAAGGCAGATGGCGTTCCAGCTGGCTTCGAAACTGGGCTCCTTGCCCTCGAGCAGGTCGGAGAGGTTGTGGGCGATCGCGGTCACCATGCTTTCGATCATGAAACCCGTTTTCGGCACGCCCACGGGCACGGGCGTTGGGCCGGTGGGCGGAATCGCGACGCAGACGCCGAGCGCGAAGACATTGCGGAAGGTCGGGTTGCGCTGGTGCTTGTCGATCAGGATGAAGCCGCGCGGGTTGCTGAGGCCTTCGATGCCGAAGACGGCTGGCACACCGCGGAAGGGTGGCATCAGCATTGCCATGCCAAAGGGAAGGTCGGTGGTCTTCTTCACCTGACCGTCCTCGCCGACTTCCTCGATGTGCATGAGGCCGGGATCGACGGAGGTGACGCGGGCGTTCGTGATCCACTTGATGTGGCGCTGGCGCATTTCGCTTTCGAGCAGGCCCTTGGTGTCGCCCACACCGTCGAGGCCGAGATGGCCGACATAGGGTTCAGGTGTCACGAAGGTCATGGGCACGCGGTCGCGCACCTTGCGGCGCTTCAGCTCGGTGTCGAGCAGCATTGCGAATTCATAGGCGGGGCCGAAGCAGGACGCGCCCTGGGCTGCGCCGACGATGATCGGCTTCGGATCGGCTGCAAGGCGGTCGAAGACGTCGGCAGCTGCATGGGCGTGATCGGTGTGACAGATGGAAACGGTGTTGGCATCGGGGCCGAAGCCCGGAATCTCGTCGTAGGCAAGGTCGGGCCCGGTTGCGATCACCAGCCAGTCGTAGGAGACGCTTGTGCCGTCGTTAAGCTCCAGCCGGTTTTCGGACGGGTAGACCCGTTTGGCACCAACGGAGGTGAAGCCGATTCCCTTTTTCTTCATGACAGGCGGCAGGTGCACGCGAATCGCCTCGGGCTCGCGCCAGCGGACCGCAACCCAAGGGTTCGATGGCACGAACCAGTAGTCCTCGCTGTTGGCGACCACCGAAACCTCGGCCCGGCCCTTCACGGCACCATTGATCTCGTAGGCGGCGATCGTTCCGCCAAGCCCTGCACCAAGCACCACGATCTTTGGCAATGCCATTCCAGTCTCTCCATCCCCGCGGCTTGCTGCCGTCGCTTGACTATATATTAGCTTTATATGATATACGCAAGTATTCAATCAGGAGACAAGCACATGTTCGGATTCGGCAGGAAGGCGGACCCTCGTGACATCAGCCCGGCGGCGCTTGCAGCGCTGGTTGAGGATGGGGCCGCAGTCGTGGTGGACGTGCGCGAGCCGCACGAGTTCGCGGCCGGGCACATCCCGGGCGCAGTCAACCTGCCGCTGTCCAGCTTTTCGCCGGCAGCGCTGCCCGATGCGG
>JBGTBK010000026.1:0-9854 GCA_041749355.1 Sandaracinobacter sp.
GCGCCGGTGCAGGCGCTCCAGGCTTTCGCGCGCGCCTGCCCGTTGCGGCCAGTTGCGGTCTGCAAGCCTTGCGAGAAGCGCGGCTGCTGCCTGCTGGAGGAAGGCAGCCTCGTCCGCCTCGCGCACCGGCGCCTCGAGCCCGAGACTGTCGGCGAGGCCCCGGGCCGACGGCACGAGGAAGGTCGCTGGCGAGACGAAGGCGTGGAGTTCGAGAAGGTCGAGCCCCGAGATGTCGGCAAGGCCCAGACGGTTCCCGACCATGGGCGCGTTGAGCAGGATATGGGGGGTATCCGCCAGGCGGCGGACGGCCTCGGTGCGGGAGAGAGCGCCGGTTTCGCCGTTGGAATCGGCACGCCACAGGCCGGCATGGCTTGCGACAAGGGCCGGATATGGCAAAGGGGCGACCATGTTCACCGGACTCGACAGCCTTTCGCCCGCACAGTTGGAAGCCTTGGCCGCGGAAGCGACCTCTAGCAAGGCCTGGCCGTTCGAGGAGGCGCGCAAGGTTGTCGCGCGCTACCCCGCCGGTTTCCCGGCAGAGGGCGTGCTGTTCGAGACGGGCTATGGGCCGTCGGGCCTGCCGCACATCGGCACCTTCGGCGAAGTGGTTCGCACCACCATGGTGCGGCGCGCGTTCGAGCTGCTGTGCCCCGGCGTGAAGACACGGCTGATCGCGTTCAGCGACGACATGGACGGGATGCGCAAGGTGCCGCCGCACCTGCCGAACCAGGAGATGCTGAGGGCGCATCTGGACCTGCCGTTGACCAGCGTGCCCGACCCGTTCGGCACGCACGAGAGCTTCGGCCATCACAACAATGCGCGGCTCAAGGCGTTCCTGGATGGCTTCGGCTTCGACTATGAGTTCCTGAGCTCGACAGCCTGCTATCGCTCCGGCCGGTTCGACGCGACGCTGCGGCTTGTGCTGGAGCGCTTTGACGCGATCATGGCCGTGATGCTGCCGACGCTGGGCAGCGAGCGGCAGGCGACCTATTCCCCCTTCCTGCCGGTCTGCCCGCGCACCGGCAAGGTGCTGCAGGTGCCATTGACGGCGCGCGACGTGGCCGCCGGCACGGTGAGCTATGCCGACCCGGAGACGGGGGAGAGCGTGACCGTTCCGGTGACCGGCGGGAATTGCAAGCTGCAGTGGAAGGTGGACTGGGCCATGCGCTGGGTGGCGCTGGGCGTGGATTACGAAATGTCCGGCAAGGACCTGATCGACAGCGTGAAGCTGTCGAGCCAGATCACGCGGATCCTTGGCGCCAAGCCGCCCGAGGGCTTCAATTACGAGCTGTTCCTGGACGAGGCCGGGGCCAAGATCTCCAAGACCAAGGGCAATGGCCTGACTATCGAGGAGTGGCTGCGCTATGCCCCGCCCGAGAGCCTGGCCTTCTACATGTTCCAGAACCCGCGCGCGGCCAAGAAGCTGTATCTGGGCGTGATCCCCAAGGCGATGGACGAATATTTCCAGTTCGTTGCCGCCTACCCCGGGCAGGCGCCGAAGGAACAGCTGGGGAACCCGGCCTTTCATGTGCATGGCGGCCCGCCGCCGCCCTATGCGCCGCCGGTTTCCTTCGCGTTGCTGCTGAACCTGGTTGCAGTGTCGGGCGCAACCGACGCCGCGATGCTGGGCGCTTACCTCAAGCGCTATGCGCCGCAGTGCGACCCCGAGGGCGACCCGCGGCTGAAGGCGCTGATCGACGCGGCGATTGCCTTCCACGCCGACCATGTGGCCCCAACGCTCAAGCGGCGCGCGCCGGACGCGCGGGAGCGGGCAGCGCTTTCCGAGCTGGAAGCCTGGCTGGGCGCGAACCCGGAGGCCGATGCAGAGGCGATCCAGTTCGAGGTCTATGAGGCCGGCAAGCGGCACGGCTTCGAGCCGCTGAGGGCCTGGTTCCAGGCGCTCTACGAGGTCCTGCTCGGATCGTCGCAGGGGCCGCGCATGGGCACCTTCTTTGCGCTATACGGCGTCCAGAACAGCCGCCGGCTGATCGGCGAAGCCATAACCGAAGGGTCTGTCGCGTGAAAATCCTGGCCATTGTTGCGCTGCTTCTGGCGGCTTCACCGGCTGCGGCAAGTGCGGCTGCACAGGCGTTCGACGCGGGCCGCTTTGCCGAGGCCGCGAGCCTGGGCCGCAAGGAGGGCACGGCCCAGTCGCTGACGGTGGCCGGGCGCGGGATTTCGACGGTTGCGGCCTATCAGACGACCGACAAGAAGGTTGCGCGCGAACAGCTGTTTCAGGCCGAGCGGGACTTCGACGCGGCGCTGGCGCTGCAGCCGGGCAACCCGGACGCGCTGCTGCAGAAGGCGATCGCCATCGGCTATCGGGCCAAGCTGGAAAACAACATCGGGCTTGCCAAGCAATCCCGGAAAAATTTCGAGGCGATCCTGGCCAAGCGGCCGACCGACGCGCTTGCGCTTGGCGCGATGGGCGGCTGGCACGGGGAATCGGTTGCGACCCTTGGCAAGTTCCTGGCCGGCACGGCGCTTGGCGCCAAGGAAGGCGAAAGCCTGCGTTTTTACGAGAAGGCAATGGCGCAGCCCGGCGCGGACCCGGCCGTGCCGGTGTTTTATGCAACGACCCTGCTGAACCTGTCGGCATCGAATGCGCCCAAGGCCCGGTCGCTGCTGCAGCGGGCGGCAAAGGCCCCGGCCAACGACGGGTTCGAGCGGCTGATGCAGCAGCACGCCAAGGCGATCCTGGCGCCGCTGGAAAAGGGCGACGTGGCAGCCGCACAGGCTACCGCCAAGCGGCTGGCACCCTTGGGCGGGCTTCGCTGACGGACCGAGGGCCGCGACCTCCGGGTCGCGGCCCCCTCGCTCACTTCCCGCCGGCGGCGATCCAGCGGTCGATCTTGGCGTCGAGGACTTCGAGCGGAAGCGCGCCCGACATCAGCACCTGTTCGTGGAAGCCGCGGATGTCGAAGTCCTTGCCGAGTGCCTTTTCGGCGCGTTTGCGGGCCTGCTGGATGCGGATATCCCCCACCTTGTAGGCAAGCGCCTGGCCCGGCATCGCGACATAGCGATCGACTTCGTTGACGACATCGGTGTCGCCCTGTGAGCTGTTGGCCGTCATGTAGTCGATGGCCTGTTGTCGGCTCCAGCCCTTGGAATGGAGGCCGGTGTCGACCACCAGGCGCATGGCGCGCAGCATCTCGTCGTCGAGGCGGCCATAATATTGGTAGGGGTCGGTGAACATGCCGAGCTCCTTGCCGAGGCTTTCGGCGTAGAGGCCCCAGCCTTCGGCAAAGGCGGTGTTGCCACCGAAGCGCTGGAAGCTGGGCAGCTTGCTGTTCTCGATCGCAAGCGCGATCTGGAAGTGGTGCCCCGGCGCGCCTTCATGAAGGTAGAGCGTTTCCATGCCCGGCGTCGTGCGGCTGGGGAGATCGTAGGCGTTGAAGTAGAAGATGCCAGGGCGCGACCCATCGGGCGTGCCGGGCTGGTAGGAGCCGCCGGCAGAGTCCTTCTCGAGGAAGGGCGGATAGGGGCGGATTTCCAGCGCCGTCTTGGGGATGGTGCGGAACAGTTTGGGCAGCATGGCATCGACCCGCTTGCCGATGGCGTAATAGCCCTGGGTCAGCGCCTCGCGGCTTTCGGGCTTGAACTCGGGCGCGGTCTTAATGTGTTCGAAGAAGGCTTTCAGGTCGCCCGAAAAGCCGACTTCCTTCATCACCTTGCGCATCTCGCCCTGGATTCGGGCGACTTCGGAGAGGCCGAGGTTGTGGATCTCGTCCGGCGTCATGCGCGTGGTTGTCTGGGTGGCGACGAGGTGGCGGTAAAGCTCGGGCCCGCCGGGCATGGAGACGAGGCCGGGGCGGTCGTTGCCGCGGCTGGCCGGCAGATAGACGTCGCGGGTGTAGTCGCGCAGCACCTTGTAGCGCGGCAGGATCTCGCCCTGGACCTTGGCGGTGTAGGCGGCGCGCAGGCGGGCCTGGTCTGCGGCGGAAATGGTGTCGGGGAAGCTCTTCACGGGCATCATCAGCGGCATGGCCTCGACCCCGCCGGTCACATGACGGTCGAGCTGGGAAAGGACCCGTTCGGAGACCAGCCTGGGCTGCACCACGCCGGCGGCGACGCCTTCCTTCATGCGGACAAGCACGGCATCGAGCGCGACAGCAAAGCCGTCGAGACGCTTCAGATTGTCCTCATAGTCCTTTACCGTCTTGAACTGGGCGACGGACTGGCCGGAAAAGATGTCCGGCACGAACTGGTGCAGGCCGTTGAAATGGTCGATCGGCCGCAGCACGGTTGCACGCAGGATCGCCGGATCATAGCCCTTGAGGTCGGTTTCGCGCTGCCAGCGGAAGACGTCGTAGCTGATCTGCTCGTCGGGGCTGAGCGCGCTGCGGTCGATGGCGGCAAGCGCCTTCAGATCGTCTTGCGCCGCGGCCTTTTCGCCGGCCAGATAGGCGTCCGAGATATAGTCCCCGAACTGGTCGGCATAGCGGGTGTCGCCGCGGAACAGGCCGTAGAGCGGGTTGCGCTTCAGGCTGGCCTCGTCGGACGCGATGAAGAGCTGGGTGAGCTTTGCCGAGGGGGTTTCGACCATCGGGCCGGCGGCGACCTTGTCGGCGGGTTTCGGCTGGGTCTGTGCGGGGGCGGCCGTGGCGGCGAGGGCTGCAAGCGCAGCGCCTGCAAGCAATGTCTTCAGCATTCTCATTCCTTATGACTTGTGCGTCCCTCTCAATCGAGGGGAATAGTCCTGCCCGAGGCCATCACAAAGCGCATTTTGCGGAGTGCGCGCGGGTCGGTCAGCGGATCGCCCGACACAGCGATGATGTCGGCGCTCTTGCCCGGCGCAATGGTGCCGATCTCGTCGGACAGGCCGAGCAGTTCGGCGGCGCCCGTGGTGGCAGAGATCAGGGCTGCGCGCTGGGTCATTCCGCCCTTTTCCACCATCAGCGCGAACTCCTCGGCGTTGCGGCCATGTTCGATGACGCCGGCGTCGGTGCCGAAAGCGATCTTCACCCCGGCACGGTTGGCGGCCTCCAGCGCCTTGCCCCACAGTGCCAGCGTGTCGAGGGCCTTGCGCTCGACTGCCGGGGTGAAGATGCCCTTGCCGACGCGCTCCTGAAGGCCGGTAAGGGCTGCGAGCGTTGGCACATACCAGGTGCCGTTTGCCTTCATGACGCGGATGGTTTCGGCCGTCATCAACGTGCCATGCTCGATCGAGGCGGCACCTGCGGCCGCGGCGCCGCGGATTCCGTCGTCGCCATGGGCATGGGCTGCGACCTTCAGGCCAAGGCTGGAGGCCGTGGCGGTGATCGCCTGCATTTCGGGATCGGTGAAATGCTGTCCCAGCCCGCGTGCCTGCTGCGAGAGCACGCCGCCGGTGGCCGTGATCTTGATCACGTCTGCGCCCCGCTTGGAGGCTTCGCGCACCCGGCGTGCGCACTCTTCCGCGCCGGTGCAGGTGTTGCCCTGGTCAAGCGCTTCGGCGACTTCGGGGCGGAAATTGTTCACGTCTCCATGGCCGCCGATGATGGAAAGGGCCGGGCCGGCAGCGACGATGCGCGGGCCAGGCACAAGGCCATGGGCGATTGCGTCGCGCAGGGCAAAGGCGGTCAGGCGGGCCGAGCCCAGGTCGCGAACGGTGGTGAAGCCGGCCCTTGCGGTGGCGTGCGCATTCTTGGCCCCGATGGCGACGGCATATTCGTCGGTCTCGACCGCCTCCTGCCGGAAATCGCTTCCGGGATCGAAGGTGATATGGACATGGGAATCGATCAGGCCCGGAAGGACGGTGGCATCGGACAGGTCGACAAGCCTTGCGCCGGCCGGCACCGGCGAATCGGCGGGGAGGATCGCCTTGATACGTCCGGCCTCGACCAGAATGAGCGCCGGCGCGCCGGCGCCGGTGCGCGGATCGGCGAGCAGGCGGCCGGCCCTGATTGCCGTGACCTCGGGGGCTGCGACTGTTGGTGCGGGCTGTGCAACGGACTGAGACGGCAACAGGAAGATGGCGGCTGCGAGAATGGCGTGGCGCATGGTGGTTCCTTTTGCGGTCGGCGTTCGGTGCCGGCCCGGGGCTTGGTTGCCAGCGGCCCGGCTGGTTGACAAGCGGGGGCTGTCGCCATATGTGGCGCGCTTCTTGCGGCGCCCCCCATCGATTGGCGGGGTCGTTTGCGTTTGCAGTATTCGAGACGAGCATCGGCGCCGACGCCGGGACTCGCGTGACGACGAGGAATTTGACGATGTTCGCGGTGGTTCGCACGGGCGGCAAGCAGTATCGGGTTGCCGCCGAAGACAAGATCACGGTCGAGAAGCTGGACGGCGACGTCGGCAGCACGCTCGAGCTGGGCGTGCTTCTGGTGTCTGACGGCGGCGAGCTGAAGGATGCCGCGGCCGCCAAGGTGACTGCCGAGATCGTTGCCCACAACAAGGGCGACAAGGTGATCATCTTCAAGAAGCGTCGCCGCCACAATTATCGCCGCAAGAACGGCCACCGTCAGCAGCAGACGGTCCTCAAGATTCTCTCGATCGCGTAAGGAGCCCCTGGGTTATGGCACACAAGAAAGCAGGCGGCTCGTCGCGCAACGGCCGTGATTCGAATGCAAAGCGGCTTGGCGTGAAGCTGTTCGGCGGCCAGGAAGCGGTTGCCGGAAACATCATCATCCGCCAGCGCGGCACGCGCGTGTGGCCGGGCGTGAACGTCGGCCTTGGCCGCGACCACACGCTGTTCGCGACTGCGCACGGCAAGGTGGAGTTTCACGACGGAAAGCAGGGCCGCAAGTATGTGTCGGTTCGGGTGGCGGAAGCGGCTGAGTAAGCCCTCCCCTTTCGGATCGTCTTGCGAAGGCCGGGCTTGCCCCGGCCTTTTGCTTTTTGGGATACTCCCTCCATCATGATGTTCCTCGATCAGGCCAAGATCCACCTGAAGTCCGGCTGGGGCGGCGACGGCTGCGTCAGCTTCCGGCGCGAGAAGTTCGTGGAGTATGGCGGCCCGAACGGCGGCGATGGCGGCAAGGGCGGTGACATCGTGTTCGAGGCGGTGCCGGGGCTGAACACGCTGATCGACTTTCGCTACACCCAGCATTTCCGGGCCCAGCGCGGCGCCGGCGGCATGGGCTCGGACCGGCACGGCGCGCAGGGGCAGGTGCTCGTGATCCCGGTGCCGGTCGGCACCCAGGTGCTGGCCGACGACGAGGAGCGCACGCTGCTTGCCGACCTGACCGAAGCCGGGCAGCGCATCCTGTTCCTGAAGGGCGGGGACGGCGGCAAGGGCAATGCCCATTACAAATCCTCCACCAACCGGGCGCCGCGCCAGTTCCAGAAGGGCTTTCCGGGCCAGGAAATGAGCGTCTGGCTGCGGCTGAAGCTGCTGGCCGATGTGGGGCTTGTGGGGCTGCCCAATGCAGGCAAATCGAGCTTCCTGAACGCGGTGACGAATGCCAGCGCAAAGGTCGGGGCCTATGCCTTCACGACGCTGAAGCCGCAACTGGGCGTGGTCAGCCACCGCAGCCGCGAGTTCGTGATGGCCGACATTCCGGGCCTGATCGAAGGCGCGGCCGACGGCGCCGGGATCGGCGACCGATTCCTCGGCCATGTGGAGCGCTGCCGCCTGCTGCTGCACCTGGTCGATGCCGGTGGCGAAGCCCCGACGGCCGGCTACGACATCGTGCGCGGCGAGCTTGAGGCCTATGGCGCAGGGCTTGAGGACAAGATCGAGATCGTGGTGCTGTCGAAGGCGGACACGGCGACGCCGCAGAAGATCGCGGCGGTGTCCAAGGCGATCGAGCGGCGGACGGGCATGCCGCCGCTGGTGGCGGCTGCGATGACGGGCTTGGGCATGGAAACGGTGCTGGACATGATTCTCGCCGAGCTGTTCCCGGCCGAACCGAAGCAGGACTCCGAAGCCGGCTGGTCGCCGCTCTAGGGCATGCCCCTCTCGCCAAAGCCGGGGCCGGGCTGTAGGGGAAGCGCCCCGTGACCGACCAGCGATCCTCCCTGTTCCAGTCTGCCGGCCGCCTTGTCGTCAAGGTGGGCTCGAGCCTGCTGGTTGCGCCTTCTGGCGATGTGCGCACGGCCTGGCTGGAGACGCTGGTGGCGGACCTGGCCGCGGCACACGCGGCCGGGCAGCAGATCATCCTTGTGTCGTCTGGGGCGATCGCGCTGGGGTCGCGGCGGCTGAAGTTGCCCAAGGGCGGGCGGGCGAGCCTTGAAGATGCGCAGGCAGCGGCCGCCACCGGGCAGATCGTGCTTGCCGGGCTGTGGGCAGACCTTCTGGGGCGGCACGGGATCACGGCTGCCCAGATGCTGGTGACGCTGGGCGACTTCGAGGACCGGCGGCGGTTCCTGAACGCGAGCGCGACGCTCGACCGGCTGCTGAGCCTGGGCGTGGTGCCGATCCTCAACGAGAATGATTCGGTTGCGACCGAGGAAATCCGCTTCGGCGACAACGACCGGCTGGCGGCGCGCGCGGCGCAGGCCGGGCGGGCCGATGGGCTGGTGCTTTTGTCGGACATCGACGGGCTCTACACCGCGAACCCGTCCGAGGACCCGACCGCCGAGCTGATCCCCACGGTTTCCGACATTTCGGCAATTGCGCACATGGCGAGCCGGGCCTCGTCGTCGGGCATGGGCTCGGGCGGGATGGCGGCCAAGGTGGAGGCCGCGCGGATTGCCCATGCCGCAGGCATTCCGGTCGCGATCGTGGCGGGCAAGCCCGACAACCCGCTGGCGCGCTTTGTGGAAAGCGGTCGGGGCACGATCTTTGTTCCGCCCGATCCGCTGACCGCCCGCAAGGCCTGGCTTGCCGGGCGGATGCAGGTGGAGGGTCGGCTGACGGTGGATGCAGGCGCCGCGCGGGCGCTGAAGGGGGGCAAGAGCCTGCTGGCGGCCGGGGTGATCGGGATCGAGGGACAGTTCCGCCGGGGCGACGCAGTGGATGTGCTGGACGAGACCGGCAAGCTGATCGCGCGCGGGCTGGTGAGCTATGACGCGGCCGATGCGCGCGCGATTGCCGGCAAGAGCCGCGATGCGCTGGCCGGGATACTTGGCTATGCTCCGCGCAGTGCGATGGTGCACCGGGACCAGTTGGTGATGCTGTGAACGTGGGAATGACACCCGAACTGCTGATGGCCGAGATGGGTGCCCGTGCGCAGGCGGCTGCCGCCGTGCTGGCGGCCCGTTCGACCGGGCAGAAGGCTGATGCCGTGCGCGCGATGGCGGCAGCGATCCGCACCCGCGCGGCCGCGATCGCGGCGGCCAATTTTGCGGACATGGCGGTTGCCGAGCATCTGTCGCCGGCCATGCAGGACCGGCTGAAACTGACGCCCGAGCGGATCGATGCGATGGCGGCCGGGCTGGAGGCAGTCGCCGGGCTGGCCGATCCGGTGGGCGAGACGATGACAGCCTGGGAACAGCCCAACGGCCTGAAATTCCGGCGGGTGCGGGTGCCGATGGGAGTGGTGGGCATCATCTACGAAAGCAGGCCGAACGTGACGGCCGATGCGGGTGCGCTGTGCCTGATGGCGGGCAATGCCTGCATCCTGCGGGGCGGCTCCGAGGCGGCGGCGAGCAGCCGCGCCATCCATGCCTGCCTCGTCGAAGGCCTGGAAGCAGCGGGCCTCCCGGCCGACTCCATCCAGTTCGCCCCAAACCATGACCGCGCCTTCGTGGGCGCGATGCTGGCTGCCGCCGGCCTCATCGACGTGATCATCCCGCGCGGCGGCAAGGGGCTGGCGGCCCGGGTCCAGGCGGAGGCGCGGGTGCCGGTGCTGGCGCACCTGGATGGCAACAACCATGTCTATGTCGACGGCGCGGCGGACCCGGCGATGGCGCGCGCCATCGTGCTGAATTCCAAGATGCGGCGCACCGGCGTGTGCGGCGCGATGGAGACGCTGCTGATCGACCGGGCG
>JBGTBK010000027.1:0-13385 GCA_041749355.1 Sandaracinobacter sp.
TCGGTCGTCTTCGCGCCAGCCTCCGCTTCCTTCAGCACCCCAATGATCTGCTCTTCCGTAAACCTCGTGCGCTTCATCGTCCGTCCTCTCCAAGGGCCGGACTCTAATCACTCGTGGAGGAAAATCAGGGGGTCAGGTCACTGCCCACGAACCCGTCCGACGCGCGGGCTATGCCCGCAATCTTTCTTCTGGCTTTTCTTGGCGAGCGGACTCGGCGGCTTTGCCGCCGGCCGGAGCTTCGGATTGAAGTGCTGTCACCCACTATCGGTCCCCGACACCACAGCCGGGCGGAGTGCGCGAGAAGCAGCTTACCGAGGCAAATCTGGCACAAGCCTCGAGAGAAAAACGGAGCGCGAAACCTTGCAATTTCGTCCCAGCTGCCCGGCCCGATACCAACCAATCACGAACTCAACAGGCACGACATACACTTGGACCTCCGGAAAGCCAGTGATATCGGAAAGAATAAAGCCTTTGAGGACAGCTAGCTTTGCCAGAAATCCTTTCTCTTCGAATTGACGCCCCTTGCCCACCTGATTCGAGGGGTTGAAATAGACTCCCTGTGCTGTGATTGATCGAACTTCCCACAGACCGCCATTGGGGTCTCTAAGGTCGTAACCGGCACCTTCGGACGGAGCTAACGTCCATCCTTCGTTCTCCCACTTGAGCCTTCGCTCGATAATGAACGACACACGTCGCCCGTCGGTAAGATACTCCTTTATGTCATTGGGCGTCACCTTAAACGCCCGCGCCAGTTCGTCTTGGTCCCAGGTCATTGTGAAGCGCGGCTGCACGCGTTGATTCTCCCCGACAAACAATGTTGTCAGGCTTTGAGCATTTCCGCGCGGATTCTGTCTAGAGTTGCCTAGATGCGGCGCAGCAGGACAATACGATTGGTATTGGTACCAGATCGACCGTTTGCAACCCCCCAACAGTTGGCAGTCTTCGTGAACTCTTGGGAATTGATCATGACCCCGAGGCGCTCAAACGGAAGCCCTACTGCAGCCTGCCAAACCAATTTTTCCAATAGCACCTTGCCGTTTCGAACTTCCCCAACTTCGAAGGCAACATGACCGCCTCTTCGCAGAAGCCGTGCCTGTTCCGCAAGAACATCATGCACCATCGCAGCCCAACCCTCTTCGGTTCGATGCATCGCAATTTCAACCGATTTAACGTCAATGCCAGCGAACCAGCAACGTAGCCAATTGTCGGCTGCATATTGAACTATATCCAAAAATGGCGGTGAAGTGACAACGAGAGAGACCGATCCTTCAGCTAGAGCAGGTGTATAACTTGCATTACCAACATTCAAAATTGCTTCAGGGTGAGGCGACATTGACCCATCCGACAGCAGACTCTTGGACTTCTTCAAGATGATGTCGCTAATGTTGCGGGGAGGCGGCGTAACCCCCAGCTTCTCATTGATCCTCTGCTGCGCCTTAACCGACACTGCTTGGTTAGGTGGCATAGACCGTCCCGAGAAGAAACCCGGCGAATGGCCAGACAAGCGGTTGATGGCGACCATTCGGATCCAATCGACAACTGGGTCAGGGCTTAGGTCTTCCAGCGGCGCAATGCGAGCAATCCATCTCTGCAATGCAGATAGGTTCGCGAGTGTTTCAGGGTGGTAGAAAGCAAGCAGGTCGGAAGGCTGATCACCAACGTCTGTCCAAGTAACTGTCCGTAAACAGTCTGCAATTTGGGAAAGCGCTGGCGGTTTCAGCCTGGGTCGCGTCAGCAAGATGGACAGCGGATTGATATCATTGCCTGCAGGCCGACGACCCATGAGCGCAGCCTGTACGGCTGTTGTCCCGCGACCCATGAACGGGTCAAAAACGCACTCGCCTGGGCCCGTTAATGTTCGGATGAAGAATTCAGGGAGTTGTGCTTTGAAGCAGGCTCGATAACTCACTTCATGGATTGAATGGGCCTGCCGCTGCCCTGCCGTCCAAAACTCGTTGATATAGTATGGAATCTCGTCAACCGATTCATGCCGGGTGCGCTGACCGAAGGCAGAAAACGCGCGAATATGGGTGATGATGTCGCCGCAGCCTTTCACGTTATCTCGCTGCAGCTGGTCGAAAAGCGGAAGCGCCAAAGCTTGATTTCCGTGCAACATCAGCCCTCACCCGTATTAGCGCAGTCCGGCAAGCTCTTGCATAGAGCTGCGGGCAGGCGCCCTCTGGCAAGTGCCATGGAAACAAAAGCGGAACAAGTCGCTTTTGCATCCAGTTCGGCTTGGATGGCCATCGCTCTTTGCAGCGGACCATTTCTCGTAATGCCTGCACTGATGGCATCATTTCGAGGGTGCAGGGGACCATATGTCCCCTGCCGGGTTCAGGGCGGAGCCCTGGCCGCCGGAGGCTCTAGGTTGGTGCGCGCGTTACCCACCCCCTGCCCCTCCCTGGGATGGAGGGGAGATTTCCTTGGGCGGTGGCGGGCGGACGGGTTCGCGGCTATCGGCTGCGCGATGGACCAGCCGCTTTTTCGTGATCGTGACCCGAGCCTGATGGCCGGGATGCTCGCCCTGCCCCGGCCGGCTGCGCTGATCCTGGACATGGATGGGCTGCTGATCGACACGGAGCGGCTGTATCTGGAGGTGAACGAACTGGCGGCGGCGGAGCTGGGGTTTGTGCTGACGCGGGCGCAGAATCTGGGGATGGTGGGGGTTGCGATCGACGGATGTAGGCGGTTGCTGGCGGATGCGCATGGCGACGACTTCCCGTTCGATGCGTTTCGGGACCTTGGGTATGAATTGCTCGAAAGCCGCATGGCGGATGGTGTGCCGGTGAAGCCTGGGGCGGTGGAGCTGGTGGACTGGGCGAAGGGGGCTGGGCTGCCCGTGGGGGTTGCGACGTCGACGCGGCGCGCGCGGGCGGAGCATCATCTGGAGCGGGTTGGGATATTGGGCCTGCTGGATGTGCTGGTGTCGCGGGATGATGTGGTGGAGGCGAAGCCGGCGCCGGAGCCGTATCTGAGGGCGGCCGGGTTGCTGGGGGTGGCGCCGGGGCTGGCCCTGGCTGCCGAAGATTCGGCGAATGGGGTTCGCTCTGCTGCGGCGGCGGGGGTGCCTGTGCTGATGGTGCCCGATCTCATGGCGCCGACGGAGGAGTTGCGGGCGTTGGCGCTTGGCGTTGTGCCGGACCTGCATGCGGTGCTGGCGGCGCTTCGGCGCGGCCCGAACGCCTGACGGGGCGTTCGGGCCGAGCATGGGAGAAGCGGTCTATTGGGCCGCCTTGGCGTCCTTGGCGGCCATCAGGTTGGCGCGGCAGTCGGGCGTCACCTTGCTGGCGTTGGCTGCGAGGCAGGCCTGGACCTTGGCCTTGTCGCGGGTCTTGACTTCGGTGCCACACAGCTTCTGCGCATCGGCCCTGCAGGCCCCCTGATGCGGAACCGACTGCGCCGAAGCTGCACCGGCTAGGACCAGCGACAGGGTCGCGAACAGAATCGGCAGTTTCATTCTCTGTCTCCTTGCATGCGGCACTGGAACGAGCCGAAAGTCGGCCGCGCGACCTTCGGCACCCGGACGGCCGACAGCATAGGACAAGTGGAGAGGCGGGATTGCCGCGAAACCGCCAAAGTCCAGAGACTATCTCTGCTCGTCGTCGGCGATTGCCATGAGGCGGCGGGGGTTCAGGATGCGGAGTTTGCCGTAGCGGCAGTCGATCAGGCCTTCGTCCTCCATGTCGCGCAGATATTTGCCGGCGGTGTTGCGGCTGACGGCCGAGGTGCCGGCGAGCTCCTCTTGGGTGAGGGCGATTTCGGGGGGTGGGCTGAGGGGGTAGCGGCGGTGGCGGTGGCCGCCGAGGCGCAGGATGGTTGCGGCGAGGCGTCGGCGGCTGTCGGGCATGAGCAGGTCTGCGTGGGCGCCGGCTGCGTGCATGAAGATGTCGGACAGGGTGAGCGCGATCTGCTGCCAATCCTGGGGATGGTCTGCGAGGCGGGTGCGCAGCTGGGTGAGGCGGATGGTGCCGACGAGGCTGTCGACCCGGGCGACGGTGGAGCCGACCATGGGCAGGCCGAGGAGCGGGGCGTGGCCGAACCACATGCCCGGCAGCCCTGAATAGGCGGTTCCGATGTCGGGCATGGCAAAGCCGGTGAGGAAGGCGAGCTGGCCCTGGCCGATGGCGCACAGGCCCATGTCCTCGGCGCCGGCGTGGCTTGCGGCCTGGCCTTCGGGGACTTCGCGCCAGAGGAGGTCTGCCAGAACCCAGTCGCGAAAGGCCGGCGTGCAGGCGGCGAGCCAGCCGGTGTTGGCGATGGCTGTGATGGCGGCTTCGCGGTTGAAACGCATGAGGGTGGCTGTGCCAATTTCGCAGGCCCAGCGCAAATTGTGCGCTGCTGGTCTTTTGCTGACCCACTTTTGGGTTATCAAGGCGCATCAGGGCGTTGGCGCCACGGACAGGAGCAGGACCATGGGGATCAGGCACATTTTCGCAGGCGCGTTTGCCTGCGCCATTCTGGCAACGCCGCTGCTGGCGGCGGTTCCGGTGACGGTGGAGAATTTCAAGACGGCGGAGAGCGAATTCTATCTGGCGACCTATGCCAAGCGGATTGGCCTGGGGACGGTGGGGCATGACCGGGCACCGCCGCCCGACACGGGGCAGCCGGTGATCCGGATGAACCGGGACACGCTCTACAGCTATATCCTGCTGGACCTGAACAGCCCGGCGACGGTTGTGAAGCCCGACACGGGCGGGCGTTTCCAGTCGATGATCGTGATCAACATGAACCACTATGTGAAGAAGGTGGAATATGGCGGCGGCAGCTTCGAGCTGACCAAGGAGAATGTGGGGACACGCTATGCGATCGTGGTGTTCCGCACCTTCCTGAACCCGGATGACCCGAAGGATGTGAAGGCGGCGCACGCCGCGCAGGACGGGATCAGCGTGACGCAGGCCGACAAGGGGAAGCTGGAGCTGACCGATTTCGACCAGGCCCAGCGCGAGAAGATGCACGACCTGCTGAACCAGCTGGCGGCCTATGCGCCCGATGTGACCGCCGCCTTCGGGAGCGAGACCGAGGTGGAGCCGGTGCAGCACCTGATCATGACCTCGGCCGGCTGGGGCGGGAACCCGCGCAAGGACGCCATCTATCTGAACGAGGTGGTGGCACAGAATGACGGGGTGACGCCGCACGCGCTGACGGTTGGCAAGGTGCCGGTGGACGGCTTCTGGTCGATCACGGTGTACAACGAGAAGGGCTTCTTCGAGGCGCCGGGCAAGGCTGCTTCGGTGAACAACATCACGGCCAAGCCCAACAAGGACGGGACGGTGACGGTGCGCTTCGGCGGCGACCCCAAGGCGCCGAACTATCTGCGCATCATGCCGGGCTGGAACTATATCGTGCGGCTGTACAAGCCGGGCGAGGCCGTTCTGGACGGGAGCTTTGCGTTTCCCAAGCCGGTTCCGGTGAAGTGAGGGGGATGACGATGCGCACGCTCTCACTGGCCGCGCTGCTGATGGCAGCGCCGCTTGCCGCCCAGACGGTGACGGTCGACAATTTCATCCGGACCGAAACCCACAACTATATGACAAAGGGGGTGGCCAAGGGCTGTTTCGCCAAGCTGTGCCACGCGCGCGGGCCGGCGCCGGTGGACCGGCAGGACATCATCCGGCTGAACCGCGACACGCCCTACAGCGAAGGCGTGTTCGACCTCTCCTCTCCGCTGACGATCACCATGCCCGACGCCAAGGGGCGGTTCCAGTCTGTCGTGGTGATCAGCGAGGACCATTATATCCAGCATGTGAGCTATGAACCGGGGAGTTACACCCTGACACCCGAAAAGGTGGGCAGCCGTTACGCCTATATCTTCGTGCGGACCTTCATGGACCCCAACAGCCCGAAGGACATGGCCGAAGGGGCGAAGCTGCAGGATGCAGTCCGCATTTCGCAAGCCGCGCCCGGCATGTTCGAGGTGCCCAAGTTCGACGAAGCGAGCCTGGAAGCCGTGCGCCGCGACCTGCTGATGGGCGCCCGGCACATGCCCGACGCCAAGCGCGCCTTCGGGCGGCCGGACCAGGTGGACCCCGTTCGCCGGCTGTTCGGCACGGCGGCCGGCTGGGGTGGCAACAACGAGCGCGACGCCATGTATCTGAACGTGACGCCGCCGAAGAATGACGGGACGATCCCGCACACGCTGACCGTGGGCAAGGTGCCGGTGGACGCCTTCTGGTCGATCACGGTGTACAACGCCAAGGGCTTCTATGAGGCGCCCGAGACGGCGATCTCGGTGAACAATGTGACGGCGAAGCCCAACAAGGACGGCACGACGACGGTGCATTTCGGGGGCGACCCGAAGGCAGCGAACTACCTGAGGATCATGCCGGGCTGGAACTACATCGTGCGGATGTACCGGCCGCAGCAGGCCATCATCGACGGGACCTGGCGCTTTCCCGATGCCGTTCCGGTGAAGTGAGCCCTTGCGGCAGGCACATCCTTGCCTCTATGTAGCGAGTGCTACATAGAGGAGGGCGCGATGGCTGGCCGGCTTGGTTTGACGGGTGCGCAGATGACATCCTGCCTGGTGCAGGGGGCGGTGCTGTGGCTGGTGTTTGCGCTGCTGCTGCGCTGGCTGGGGCCGATGGGGATCTACGAGGGCGGGCTGAAGGTGGCCATCTATCTGCTGGCCATTCCGCTGACGGTGCCGGTGATTTTTCAGGTGGAGAAACTGGCGAAGCTGCGGCGGGACCAGGTGTTCACGGGCATGGCAGTGGGCACGATGTCGGCGATCCTGCTGGACGGGTTGGCGCTGGGCTTCTTCCCGCGGCTTTATGGCGAGACGGTGGAGATGTGGGCCGGAGCCGGGGCGCTGATCCTGTGGGGCGGCGGCGTGGGGCTGCTGCTGGGATGGTGGCGGACGAAGCCCTTCTGAAGGGCGGTAACCATCGCAGCGCTTGTGGCGAATTGCGGATGACGGACGGCTGCGTCTGGACGAAAGGAACTGGCCCTTGGTTCGCAATCTTCTGCTGTCGCTGCTGGTGCCGCTTGGGCTTGTGGGGTTTGCCGTTCCGGCTTGCGCGGGGCCGGTTCGGGTGCTGGAGTTGTTCCAGAGCCAGGGCTGTTCCTCGTGCCCGCCGGCGAATGCCAATCTGAATGCGATTGCCGACAGGCCGGACGTGATCGCGCTGAGCTTTGCGGTGACCTATTGGGACTATCTGGGCTGGAAGGATGGTTTCGCACGGCCCGAGTTCACCGAGCGGCAGCGCGCCTATGCCCGATCGCTGGGGGCTGCCAACGTCTATACGCCGCAGATGGTGGTGAACGGGCGGTCGGACCTGGTGGGCGGACAAAGGCAGGAGGTGGATGCCGCCCTGGCGAAGGCACCCTTGCTTCCCGGCACGCAGGTGATGCGGACGGCTGGCGGCGTTTCGGCTATCGCACCTGGTGCCGAGCTGTGGCTGCTTGGCTATGACCCGGCAAGTCGACTGGTGGCGGTGGGCGCGGGCGAGAACAGCGGCCGGAAACTGCCACACCGCAACATCGTGACATCGGTGCAGAAGCTGGGGCCCGCGGACGGGCGGGTGAAGGCCTTGCCCCCTGCCGCCAAGGGACAGTCCCGCGTTGTGCTGTTGCAGAAGGCCGGAACCGGGCCGATCCTGGACGCGCTGCGCTTGTAGCATCCCGGCGTTGCAGGGCTGCGATGCTTCCCCTAGCCTTGGCCGGCAAGGGAGGGTTCGCAATGGCAAGACTGTGGATGATGGCAGCGTTGCTGGTGGCGGCGCCCGTTGCTGCCCAGACGCCGGAGCAGCGGTTGGCGGCTGCGGGCCATGTGCTTCCCGAGCCGGTGAAGCCGGTTGCGACCTATGTGACCTCTGCGCAGGCGGGCAATCTGCTGTTCCTGTCGGGCCATGGCCAGTGCGGCGCGCAGGCAAAGGGGCAGCTTGGGGCGGACATGGATGTGGCCGCCGGGCGCGCTTCGGCCGAGAAGGTCGGGCTTTGCATGCTTGCGACCATCAAGGCCCATCTGGGCGATCTGAGCCGGGTGAAGCGGTTCGTGCGGATCCTGGGCTTTGTGAATTCCGCCCCCGGCTTCACCCAGCATCCGCAGGTGATGAACGGCTTTTCCGACCTGATGGTGGTGGCCTTCGGCGAAGCCGGGAAGGCGCCGCGCAGCGCTGTGGGAGCGCCGAGCCTTCCGATGGGCATTCCGGTGGAAGTGGAAGCGGTGGTGGAACTGGCCGACTGAGGGCTGGGTTGCTGTCAGTCGCCCTCGATGCCGAGCGCGTCGAGGAAGACCCGGCCTTCGACCCGGGTGAGCAAGCGGCGGGCGTCGGCAATTCGCGCGGCCTCTGTGGGGGCGTCGATCTGTGCTGCGATCCAGGCGAGGAAGCCTTCGCCGATCTGCTTGCCGACGGCGCGGCACAGCGGGTCTGCGCGGGCGGCGCGGCTTGCGATCTCGAGAAAGAGCGCCCGGGTGGGGCCGAAGGCCGGCGAGAGGACGAGGCCTGCGAAGCGGTCGAACAGGGCGTCTGCGGGAAGCGGCCCGGGGGCGCGGTGCTGTTCGAGCGCATCGGTCATCCGGGCTGCAACCCGGGACAGGACGGCTTCCAGCAGCGCGTCCTTGGTCGGGAAGTAATAGAGGAGCATCCGGTCGGACGTGCCGGCCGCCCTGGCGAGCGGGCGCAGGGTGGAGGCGGCAAGGCCCTCGGCCAGCATATGGTCTGCCATGGCATCGAGCAGGGCTTCGCGGCGGTCATCTGCGGGGGCCATGGCATATTGTGGCACGGATGGGTGCCCTGGGGAAAGCGGAGCGGCCTGTGTGATGGGGAAAGCGGAGCGGGACGCTGTGTGGGGTTGATCGCACGGTTGCGCGCGGTCGTGGCACGCCTTGTCGCCCCGGGGCTTGGCGCAGACCGATGTTCCTTCTATGTTCCACGCATCTGGGGATGAAGGGAGCAATGATGTCGGGGCTGACCCTGTATTCGAATCCGCAATCGCGCGGGTTGATCGCGCAATGGATGCTGGCCGAGCTTGGGCAGCCGTATGACCTGGTGAACCTGGACTATGGGATGAGCATGAAGGCGCCGGACTATCTGGCGATCAACGCGATGGGAAAGGTGCCCGCGCTGGTGCACGAAGTGGACGGCGACAGGCGGGTGGTGACGGAAGCCGCTGCCATCTGCGCCTATGTGGCAGAGGCCTTTCCCGAGGCCGGGCTGTTGCCCGATGCGAAGGGGCGCGCTGCCTATTTCCGCTGGATGTTCTTTGCGGCCGGGCCGGTGGAGGCTGCGATCATGGACCGGCACATGCAGGTGGAGGTGTCGGACGAGCAGAAGATGATGGTGGGCTATGGCCGCTATGACGAAGCGGTGGCGGCACTTGAGGGCGCGATGCCTGCAGGCGAGGCATGGATTGCCGGCGACCGGTTCACGGCGGCGGACGTGTATGTCGGCTCGACCGTGGATTGGGGGATCAAGTTCGGGACATTGCCGGATCGGTCGGGATTCCGGGCCTATGCCGAGCGGCTGCGGGCGCGGCCGGCCTATGCCCAGGTGTTCCCGCAGGCGCCTGCGTGAGGGCTTGCGGCGGCGCCGACCGGGCGGATCACTCGGCGGCCATGGCCTTCTTGTAGATGCTGGTCCGCGGCACGCTGAGGAGCTGCATCACCATTGGCTCGAAGAAGCTGAGCGGCGCGCTGTCGTAAGCCGGGTCAAAGGCGGTCTGGTCGTATTTGGCGCAGAATTCGGCGGTGGCCTCGAAATGGGGGTGGCCGCGATATTGTTCGCGCATGTCGCGGTCGAGGGCGAGATAGTCGAAGAAATAATAGCCCTGGAAGATGCCGTGCATCTGGCAGATCCAATGCTCTTCTTCCGAGACGAAGGGCTTCAGGATGGCGGCTGCGATGTCGGGGTGGTTGTAGGCGCCCAGCGTGTCGCCGATGTCGTGCAGCAGGGCCATCACCACATAGCTGTCGGGCCGGCCGTCGCGGTGGGCGCGGGTTGCCGTCTGCAGGCTGTGGGTGAGGCGGTCGACGGGAAAGCCGCCGGTGTCGCCGTCGAGGAGCTTCAGATGGTCGAGCACGCGGCGGCCGCCCTGGGGGGAATGGACCATCGCCTCGCGGCGGATGATGTCCCAGTCCTCCTGGGTGCCTTCGGTCATCGCGGTAAAGCGGGCGCGTTCGATCGTGTCCATACTGGCTCTCCTTGGGGTTGATCCTAAGGCCGGGCGCGGCGGCTGCAAGCTGTCAGTCGCGGTGGGATGGGCGGACCTACGCTTCAGCTGTCCTTGCGCGGGCGGCCGCGTTTGGGGGGCTCGGTGGGCGCGAGCCTGATGCCGCGTCTTGCCAGCGCCTCGCGCAGCAGGATCTCGATCTGGGCGTTGACGGAGCGCATGTCGGCTGCCGCCTGCCGCTCGAGCGCTGCGTGCAGCTCGGGCGACAGGCGCAGAAGCAGGGATTTGCGCGCCTCGGGCACGGCTATTGATAAAGGGTGCCGGCGTTGAGCACGGGCTGGGCGTTCTGGTCTCCGCACAGCACCACCATCAGGTTCGAGACCATGGCGGCACGGCGTTCGTCGTCGAGAGTGACGACATCCTTTTCGCTGAGCTGGGCGAGGGCCATTTCCACCATACCGACTGCGCCTTCCACCAGCGTCTTGCGGGCGGCGACCACGGCTTCGGCCTGCTGGCGGCGGAGCATGGCGCCGGCGATTTCGGGGGCATAGGCCAGATGGGTGAAGCCGCACTCGTCGACGGTGATTCCGGCGACCGCGAGGCGGGATTTCAGCTCGACGCGGAGCTCTGCGCCGACTTCGTCGTGATGGCCGCGCAGCGTGATTTCCTGATGTTCGAAATCATCATAGGGGTAGCGGGCGCCGATGGTGCGGATAGCGGCCTCGATCTGGGCATTCACGAAGCCGTGGTAATCGTCGACGTCGAACAGGGCCTGGGCGGTGTCGGTGACGCGCCAGACAACCTGGGCTGCCATCTCGATCGGGTTGCCGCGCAGGTCGTTCACCTTGATCTGCTGGGAAATCAGGTTGTTGGCGCGGACGTTGATCTTCTTGCGAAGCATCCAGGGCCAGATCCAGCGAAGCCCCTCGGCGCGGTCGGTGCCGCGATAGGCGCCGAAAAGCAGGATGGCGGCGGCCTGGTTGGGCTGGATCATGTAGAAGCCGGGAATGCAGAAGATCACGAGAAACGCACCGGCCACCATGAGCGCGGGCATGCGGCCGACCACGCCGAGGATGACGGCGCAGACGCCGGCAAAGAGCAGAAGCAGGACGGCAAGGCCGTTGAAGGTTGTGGCCGTGCCTTCGCGGCTGGCGGTGAGAGTGGGAATGGTTCGGTCTGTCATGTGCGATACCCCCGCAGGTTGATATCAAAGTGATATCATTTATTCGGGGGAATGCAAGGCCCTTGTCACAGGGGCTTGGGTTCAAAGGGGCTTCGGAGCCGTTCGCCGGCGTTTCAGTTGCAGGGCGAGGATCGGCAGGGTGATCACGACTGCGGCGGCCGTTGCAAGCAGGAGCGTGGTGGCTGGCTGCACGGCGATGAGGCCAAGGCTGAAGAGGATGGTGCACAGGCCCACGATCCGGGGCAAGCCGTGGCGAGCGCGCGCGACTGCAGCACCTGCAAGCGCGAAGACAAGGAGAGCGAGGACGACGACGGCGCTGATGATCTGGCCATATTGGCTGGCGAGCGTCGGTGACGCGGTTGCCAGCACGACTGCGCAGGACATCAGGCCAAGAATGGGGTTGGCGAGGCGGAAGGGGATTCCGGCGATCCCCAGCTGGCGCTGGAAGCCGAGCCAGCTTTCGGTTCCGCTGAGTTGGGTGCTGCCCAGCGTGCCGAGCGCCTTGGCGGCTGCTGCAAGCGCCACGAGAATGGCTGCGACCGGGCCGAGGAAGGTGCCGGTTGCATCCGCGAAAGGGGCGGTGGAGGTTGCAAGCCTGTCGGCCGGGATGAGGCCCGAGATGGCTGTGGTCGCGCTGATGTAGATGATCGTTGCCAGAAGGATTCCGCCGACCGTTGCGATCGGCACGCTGCGCGCCGGATCGCGCATTTGCCGGCTGATGACCGAGGCGGTCTCGAGCCCGAGGAAGGCCCAGAAGCACAGCAGGGTGGCCTCGAACACGGCCTTTGCCGGGGTGCGATCCCCCATGATCCAGCCGTCCTGGAAGACTTGCGCGTCGAACCGGGTCCAGCCGGCGGTTGCGACGAGGAGGATCGGAACGAGGCCAAGGAGAAGCGTGAGGGAGCCGACCCGCGCGACTGCAAGGGCACCGGCATGGACCAGGCCGACAAGGGCAAGCACGAGGCCGACCGCAAGCCAGCTCGATTCCGGCTGCCCTGCGAGCGCTGGGACGAGGAACCCGATGTTTCCGCCGGCCGCGAGCGCGACGGCTGCGATGACGAGGGGAAAGGCGACCAGATAGAGGAGCGCCGCGACCTGCCCGGTCTGGCGGCCGAGCGCTTCGCCGATCGCATCGAGGAATCCGCGATCGGACACGGTGCAGAGGAATGCGAGTGTCAGGCCGATGAGGAGGGCCCCGACTGCGGCACCCAGCCAGCCGAGCACGGAGATGGTGCCGACTGCGGCGAGGGTTGCGGGCAGCAGAAAGACGCCTGACCCGATCATGGTGGTGGTGACGAGGAGCATGCCCATCACCGGGCCGATTGCGGCCTTGCTGCCAATCTGGTCCAACGGCTGATCTCCCCCCGATGACGGAGAGTGGCTGCTGCCGGGGCAAATGGCAATGGAGGTGACAGGAACGGCGGTTGCGGCCATGAGGCGGCGAGAAACGGAAGGGACGGGATGGAACGGATTTCGGGGCTGCTGCGGAACAGGCGGCTGGTGGCTTTGGGCGTGCTTGCCGTGGTGCTGCTGACGCTGGGGCTGGATGTGGCCGGGCTTGTGGCGCCCTGCCCTTACTGCCGGGTGCAGCGGGCGGCGCTGGGGGTGATGGCGCTGGTTCTGCTGGTGACGCCCAGGCCGGGGCTGTTCGGGCGCTATGTGGCGACGCTGGCGGGCGTGTTCGGGCTGGTGGTGGGGGTGACGCAGAATTTCAACCATTTGAAGAGGATGAACCGGGGCGAGTTCGACTGGGCGGCGGTCGACATCGGGCACCCCTGGGTGCTTTCGGGGTTGGCGGTGATCACGCTGGTTTGGCTGTTGATGCTGCTGTTCGAGACGGACCGGCGGTGAGGCTTTACCCCCGAGGATGTGCCGACTGGTAGACGTCGAGCAGGCGGGCGGTGTCGATCGAGGTGTAGATCTGGGTGCTGGACAGGCTGGCGTGGCCGAGCAGCTCCTGGATGGTTCTGAGGTCAGCGCCGCGGGCGAGCAGGTGGGTTGCGAAGCTGTGGCGCAGCGCATGGGGGGTGGCGCTGTCTGGCAGGCCGAGTGAGACGCGGGCCTTGCGGAGCGTGGCGCGCAGGACGGACGG
>JBGTBK010000028.1:0-6294 GCA_041749355.1 Sandaracinobacter sp.
CAGGCTCGATGCCGAAGGCGGGTTCACCGCAACGCTCAGGACCGTAAGCGTGTCCGAAGGCAGCGGCGCAACCGCCTGCCCGCCACCGGCCCGCTGACAGCCAGCCAGACGCCCGCACAGGGCCCCCGAGGAGACAGACGATGGCAATGCAACCTCAGGGCCTGGCCTCGGAACCGGCGGGCGACGGCATCGACGCCCCCCGGCTGCAGCTGTTCGTCTTCGCGCTCTTCTTCATCTTCGGCGGAATCACCAGCCTCAACGACGTGATCATCCCCAAGCTGAAGGAGCTGTTCACGCTCAGCTTCACCCAGGCGATGCTGGTGCAGGTCTGCTTCTTCGCCGCCTATGCCGTGGTCGGCATCCCGGGCGCCCGGCTGGTGAAGCGCATCGGCTACATGCGCGGCGCAGTCGCCGGCCTCCTCACCATGATGGCGGGCTGCCTGCTCTTCATCCCCGCGAGCCGAACGGCCACCTACGCCCTGTTCCTGTTCGCCCTCTTCATCCTCGCAAGCGGTGTCGTCATCGTGCAAGTGGTCGCGAACCCGCTCATCTCGCTGCTGGGCAAGCCGGAAACGGCGCACAGCCGCCTCACCTTCGCCCAGGCCTTCAACTCGCTCGGAACCACCGTCTTCCCGGTCGTCGGCTCGATCCTCATCCTCGGCAGCCTCGCCACCGTCACCGCCGACCAGCTCTCGGGCGCCGAACTCGATGCCTATCGCACCGCCGAAACCCAGGCGATCGTGCAGGGCTATCTGGGGATCGCAGCCGCCCTTGCCGTCGTCGCCGGCGTGGTCTGGCTGTTCCGCAACGCACTGAAGGGCGAAAAGCACGAGGCAAGTGCCGGGCTTGCCGGCCTCGACCTGCTGAAGCGCCCCCGCTTCGGCTACGGCGCGCTGTGCATCTTCCTCTATGTCGGCGCCGAAGTCGCGATCGGCTCGCTGATCGTCAACTATCTCATGCAGGACCATGTGCTCGGCCTCGAAGAACAGGCCGCCGGCAAGCTCATCGGCCTCTACTGGGGCGGCGCAATGGTCGGCCGCTTCATCGGCTCGGCCGTGCTGCGCAAGCTCAGCCCCGGCGTTGTGCTTGCTGCCGTCTCGGCAGGCGCAATCACCCTCATCGCCATCTCGACCCAGACCCAGGGCGCAGTCTCCGCCTACAGCCTGCTCGCAATCGGCCTCATGAACGCGATCATGTTCCCCACCATCTTCACGCTCGCCTGCGAAAAGCTGGGCCCACGCGCAGCCGACGGCTCGGGCATCCTGAACGTCGCGATCGTCGGCGGCGCAGTCGTCCCCCTGCTCGCCGGAGTCATCGCCGACGCAACCGGCAGCCTCGCAGTCGCCCTCGTCGTCCCGGCGCTCTGCTACCTCATCATAGCCGGCTTCGGCCTCTACGCCCGCCGCCCGGCCTGACGAGGCACCCACTCCCCAGGCACCCGCTCCCCAGGCATCGCTTGTGGTGGGTGGGGCCCAACCCGCGACGGATGGCCCGCAGAAGCAGTCGGCAGCCTTCGCTTCGGACCGTCGCGTTCAGATGCCCACCTCTCTCGGGAAGGCCAGCGTGGCGCGCAGCCCGCCCTGGGCGCGGTTGGACAGCCGGATCTGCGCCCCGTGCGTGTGGGCAATCGCACGGGCTATGCCGAGGCCGAGGCCGGTTCCGCCGGTTGCCTTGTTGCGGGAAGCCTCGCCGCGGAAGAACGGCTCGAACACCCGGTCGAGCTGGCTCTCGGGAAGCCCCGGACCGTCATCCTCAACCGCGATCGTCAGCCCCGCAGCGTCCCGCTCGATGCAAAGGCCGACCCATCCATTGCCGTACGACCTCGCATTCTCGAACAGGTTCTCGAGCATGCGGGCGATCGCCACCCGGCTCCCGGCAATCGTGAACCGGTCCGATGGGTCGTCCTGGATGACCTCGATGGTCTGCGGTGCCGCCTGGGCGAGCGCAGCTGCGAATGACCGAAGCTCGATCAGTTCATGCTCTGCAACCGGGCTTTCGGCCCGGGCATAGGCCATCATGTCCGACAGCAGACGCTCCATCTGGGCGAGATCGGGCTCGATCTCGGCGACCGGGACATTCTCCCTGCTGTCCGTCCTCAGGCGCAATTTGGTGAGCCCCGTGCGGATATCATGCGCGATTGCGACCATGATCTGCTCGCGCTCACGGATCAGGCCGTCAAGCCGCAGCCGCATCCGGTTGAGCGCCTGCGCCAACCGGCGCAGCTCCCGCGGGCCGGTTTCGGATATCGGAACGGCGGTTTCCGCGAGTCCGACGCGCTCGGCATCCTGCTCCAGCGCAAGGATCGGACGCATGATGACCCGGTGGATCGCGAACCCCAGCACCGTGGTCACCACCAGCACCAGAGCCAGCAGGAAATAGGGGGCATAGGGTGCCTCGGTGTAGAAGATCGACGGTGCCAGCCAGACATTCAGCACCCTGCCGTCTTCAAGGCCAATTGCGATGTGCAGCGTGCTCGACGAGTTGTAGAACAGGTTCGGATTGGTGCCCCTTCTGCGGGCCAGTTCGAGTGCGCCGACCACATCGAAGCGAATGTCTCGCTCCCGCAACCGCTCGGCAGCCGACGTGTCGGCCCCGGTGAGGAGCGCCTGCCTTTCGCGATGGGGGAACAATTCGCTGGCGAACCCGGTCTGAAGCCAGGCGATCCGCGAGCGGCTGGCATAGGCAGAAAGGATTGCCCCTTCGGCCACTGGCGGCGAGGTCTCGATCAGCCAGACCAGTTCGGTGATTCCGTCGGCGCTTTCGGTGATGGCACGATCGAAGATGCGACCTGATATCGGCGTCTGCATGATCGCGATCAGCGCAGCAAGGGTCAGCACCAGCAGGCCGAAGGTCAGCACCAGCACCCGCGCGAGGATCGAGTTGAACAATCCGCCCATGTGCCGCCTCAATGGCCTTCGCGCATTACCGGAACGGAGAAGGCATAGCCGAGATGGCGCACCGTCTTGATGAATTGCGGCTGCCTGGGGTCGGGCTCGATCTTGCGACGGATGCGGCTGATCTGCGAATCGATGCTGCGGTCGAAGGGATTGCTGTTCACTCCGCGCGACAGATCGAGCAGCATTTCGCGCGACAGCACCCGGGGCGCGCGCTCGACCAGTGCGAGAAGCAGTGCGAACTCGCCCGAGGTGAGCGCGATATCGCCCCCGCGAGCGTCCTTCAGAGCGAGTTGGTCGGGCAGGAGGACGAAGTCCCCGAACCGCAGCGCGCGCGCCGGTGGGGCGAGGGAGGGCGCGGCATCCGGGTCGCGGCGGCGCAGGACCGCCTTGATCCGGGCGACCAGTTCGCGCGGGTTGAAGGGCTTGCCGAGGTAATCGTCCGCACCGATTTCCAGCCCGACGATCCGGTCGATGTCCTCGGCCATTGCGGTGAGCATGATGACCGGGAGATCCGAGGTCGCGCGCAGGCGGCGGCAGAAGCTCAAACCGTCTTCCCCCGGCATCATCAGGTCAAGCACCACAAGGTCGGGCCGCGCCTCGGCAATCCGTCCTTCGGCCTCGGCCACCGATTGCGCCGTCAGTGTCCGCATGCCGCTGCGTTCCAGCGCCCCGGCAACAAGGGCGAGAAGCTCGGGATCGTCATCGACGACGAGGATGTTCGGGCCCTGCTGCATGCCGAAACGATAGGCACGCGCCGGGCTTCGCTCCAGCATCGATTTGCAACCGTTTGTGTCCAGGCGCGCCGGCACTGGCAACATTTCGTCAATATTCGGGTCGTGCCGGGCAAAAGACGGCAATGCGGCGCGGTCATTCTCCCTTCATCGCAACTGATGGAGACCCCCGATGGCCAAGACGTTCACCTGCATGCCCGCCCTTGTCGGAGTCGCCCTGATCGGCCCCGCGCTGGTCCTCGCCGTCCCGGCAAGCGCGCAATCGAGCGACCAGATGCGGCAGCTCCTCCAGCGCGCCGATGCCAACGGTGATGGCGACATCACCCGCGCCGAACTGGACCGGGTCCGCGCCGACATGTTCGCGCGCCTCGATCGCAACGGCGACGGCAGCGTCGACAGCACGGACCGCCCGCCCAGGTTCGGCGACCGCTTCGACCAGGCCTACGGGATGCTCGCTTCGCTCGACACCAACGGCGACCAGCGCATCTCGCGCACGGAGCTCACCACTGGCGAAGCACCGGCCTTCACCGCCGGCGACACCAATCGCGACTCCGTATTGAGCCGCGCAGAGATCGCCGCCCTCGGCAACGCTCGCTGAGGGCGGCAGGCCCACCATCACCCCATTGACTGGAGACCAGGATGCCGGACCAAGAGCCCCCTCTGGCCTTCCTCCTTGTTGTCATCTTGTTCGCGCTGGCCGAGTTCCTCTGGCGCAGACAATCGGGACGAGGGTATGATCTAGCTTCCCTTGGCGCCAGTCTTGGCGTGATGGTGGGCCAATTCGCTTCAAAGCTGCTCACCGGAGGCCTGGTGACTGCCGCAATGTTTGCGGCGTTCCGTCTTGCACCTGTGGAATGGGCGATGGACGATTGGCGCACCTGGGCCGTGGGCTTCTTCGTGCTCGAGTTCTTCTACTACTGGCAGCACCGGTTCAGCCACACGATCCGCTGGCTGTGGGCCAGCCATGCAGTCCACCATTCTCCCAATGAGTTCACGCTGCCCGCAGCCTTCAGGCTCGGCTGGACAGCCACGATTTCCGGCGCCTGGGTGGTCTTGCTGCCGATGGCGCTGATGGGCTTCCATCCCCTGCTGATCGCAACGCTGATGGCGTTCAACCTTCGCTATCAGTATTTCCTGCATACCGAGGCGGTCGGCAAGCTCGGCGCGCTCGAATGGCTGTTCAACACGCCGTCGCACCACCGGGTGCATCACGGCTCGAACCCCGCCTATCTCGACAGCAATTTCGGCGGCGTCCTCATCCTGTTCGACCGTGTGTTCGGCACATTCGTCGAGGAACGGGCAGACGAGCCGGTGCGCTACGGCCTCACCAAGCCGCTCACCAGCAACAACCCCTTCGTCATCGCCTTTCACGAATGGGCCAATCTGTGGCGCGACCTGAAGCGGGCGCGAACGCTGCACGGCACGTGGAAGGCTCTCTTCGGACGCCCTTCGGACCTCGCCACACACGACCCAGGCAGACCGCAACAACCGGCGCATGCCGTCAGCTGATCCCCTCGCATCCTTCAACAGGAGACTATTGATGTTCTGCAACATTCGAGGGCGGAGCCTTCTTTGCACCGTCGCGGCACTGGCTCTTTCAGCCTGCGGCGGCGAGGAGGCGGCAACGCCGGTTTCCGTCTCACCCACTCCCGCACCCGCACCCACACCCACACCCACACCCACGCCTGCGCCCACACCGACACCCACGCCTACGCCAACGCCCGCACCGACACCGCCGCCGACAGCAGGCGAGCCGAATTTCAGGCTGCTCCAGGACATCCCGTATGGGCAGGGTGCGACCGAGAGGGGCAGCATCGAACTGCTGCTCGACATCTACCAGCCCGAGGCCACCTGCAATGCACCGCGTCCCACGCTGTTCTATGTGCATGGCGGCGGCTTCATTCTGGGCGACAAGCAGGACTCCCTCGTTGCAGCCATCGCTCCGCGGGTTACGGCCGCAGGCTTCAACTTCGTTTCGATCAATTACCGCCTGGCGGGCGATCAGCCGGTTTTCTCGCGGGAGTTTGCCGCCTTCGCGCAAGCGCTGGTCGACGACGGCTTCGCCAATCCCCAAGGCGACCTGTTTGATGCCGTGATCAGCGCAATCGAGGACGGGGTCACCGCGCTGCGCTGGATGGACAGGAACGCCGGCGAATATTGTCTGGACATGAGCCGGATGGGCTATTGGGGCTCATCAGCCGGCACGATCGTCACCGCGCAGATCGCCTATGGGCTCAACCAGTTCGGCATCGAGCGGCCCGAACCGCGCTTCCTCAACGCCTGGTGGGGCGAGCTCTTCCGGATCAGCGACCTCGAAGCAGGCGAGGCTCCGTTCCTCATCCTGCATGGCGACGGCGACCCGCTGGTGGATTACCAGGTTTCGGTCGATCTGACGGCGCAGGCCGAAGTGGTGGGCGTGCCCTTCGCCTTCTACACACTGGTTGGCGCAGGGCACGGTTTCGACACGAACAATCAGGCGCAGACCGCAGCCGGCATCGAGGCCTCGCTTCGGTTCGCGGCTGATCACCTGACCGGCCAAACGCCGACCTATGGGCGCTTTGACCTGCGTTAGTGACGTCAGCCAGCGGCAACGCCTCGCGCTGATCAGCCCGGCAGCCGCTGCCCGTCCGGCGCCCTGCGCAGACTCCGCGCCGCTTGCAGCCGCC
>JBGTBK010000029.1:0-1633 GCA_041749355.1 Sandaracinobacter sp.
TGCAACGGGCGCAGATGCTGGTGCAGCAGGTGCGGCCACGGCGGGAGCAGCCGGGGCCGTTGCGGTTGCGCCAGCGTTCAGCAGCGCGATCACGGCGCCCACCTTCACGGTGTCGCCAACCTGGTAGAGCAGCTCGCCGAGCACACCGTCGGCCGGCGCATTCACCTCGACTGCGACCTTGTCGGTTTCCAGGCTCACGATCGGCTCATCGGCCTTCACGGCGTCGCCGGTCTTCTTCAGCCACTGGCCGATCGAGGCCTCGGTCACGCTCTCCCCGAGCGACGGTATGACAACGTCCATCTGGTGTCCCCTCAGGCGGCCCGTGTTGAAGAAGCGGTGGCCGACGATTTCAGGCTGGAGCGGATCGCGGCGCGAACCGCCTTCCTGTCCTCGCCAAGTGCTTCGTGGATGAGTTTCGCTTGCTCGGCCGCGTGGCGGCGGGCGAGGCCCGTTGCCGTGGCCGCTGCGGCTGCGCGGCCGGCATATTCGGCGCGGCGGCCAAGCGCTTCCTCGATCAGCGGATCGACGAAGAACCAGGCACCGGCATTCTTCGGCTCTTCCTGGCACCATACGATGCTGTCGAGCTTCGGGAAGCGCTTGGCATAGTCGGCAATGGCGTCACCCGGGAAGGGGTAGAGCTGCTCGACGCGAAGGATGTAGACATCGTCGCGGCCTTGCGCGTCGCGTTCGTCGGCGAGGTCGTAATAGACCTTGCCGCTGCACAGCACGAGCCGCTTCACCTTGTCGGCCGGCGGGGTCGCCAGATCGTCAAGGCAGCGGTGGAACTGCGAGCCGACGTCCATGTCGGCAATGGTGGACACCGCCCGCTTGTGCCGCAGCAGCGACTTGGGCGTCATGATCACCAGCGGCTTGCGGAATTCGCGCAGCATCTGGCGCCTGAGGATGTGGAAATAATTGCTTGGCGTGGTGCAGTTGGCGACCTGCAGATTGTCCTCGGCGCAGAGCTGGAGGTAGCGTTCGAGCCGGGCCGAGCTGTGCTCGGGGCCCTGCCCTTCATAGCCGTGGGGCAGCAGCATCACGAGGCCGTTGGCGCGCAGCCACTTGGCTTCGCCGGCGGCGATGAACTGGTCGATCATCACCTGGGCGCCGTTGGCGAAGTCGCCGAACTGGGCTTCCCACATCACCAGCGTCTTCGGGTCGGCCATGGCGAAACCATATTCGAAACCGAGAACGCCGAATTCGGAGAGCGGGCTGTCGAACACCTCGAAGAAGGCCCCGCCGCTGTGCGGCACGACCGAGCTGATAGGTGCATATTTGCGGCCGGACTGCTGGTCCACCCACACGGCATGGCGCTGGGAGAAGGTGCCGCGGCCGCTGTCCTGACCCGACAGGCGAACGCCATAGCCCTCGGGCTCCTCGCTGACGAGGGTTGCAAAGGCGAGGCTTTCGGCCGTTGCCCAGTCGATGCCCTCGCCGGTCTGGACCGCGACATCGCGCGCCTTCACCACCCGCTCGAGCGTGCGGTGCATGGAAAAGCCCTCGGGCGTTGTGTGCAGCTTCGTGGCGATCGCGCGATTCTGCCGAAATTCCAGGACGTTCCGATATTTTGATAAATTCCCGTCGCAGATGCGCCCAACACAATTGACGACGTTCCAGGTCTACCCAGGGCTTG
>JBGTBK010000030.1:0-1604 GCA_041749355.1 Sandaracinobacter sp.
GCGCCAGCGCCAGCGGCAACGAAGTGCCGGCCGGGTCGTGGCTCCAGTGGCTGATCGCCGCCACCTGCCCCCGGTCCGCCACGCGCACCAGCACGCTGTCGATGCAGGGGTTCATGCTCACGATTCGCGCCGGCTTCGCCGCTGCCGCGTGCGGCAGCAGCGCAACCAGCACAGCAAGGCGCCTAAAGCCGCGCACGAAGCCCGACAAAGGCCTGCCGCCCGGGCTGCCCATAGAAGCTGACCGTCTCGTAGGTCTCGTCGAACAGGTTGGTCACCCGGCCATACAGCTCCAGTCGCTGCCCAAGCGCAACGCTCGCGCGAAGGTCGGCGGTCACATAGCCGTCGATCGGCCGTGTGTTCGCCGCATTGTCGAAACTGCCCGACACATGCGCAAGCGTCGCCCCCACACTCCAGCTCCGGGCCTGCCAGTCGGCAACCAGCGCCACGCTGTCCAGCGGCCGCCGCGCCAGCTGGTTGCCCTCGTTGGGCGACCCGTCCGTCCGGTTGCGGGCGTCCACATGGGTGTAGCTTGCCTGCACGCTCAGCGCGTCCGTCGGGCGCATCCCCAGCAGCAGCTCCAGCCCCCTGGCCTCAGTGCGGGCAATGTTGTCGTACACGCCGAACGGCCGGTTCACGCAGATCGGGCTCGTAATGCCAAAGCAGGAGGCAAAGTCGATCTGGTCGCGCGTGTTGCGCTGGAACCAGCTGCCCGAAGCCGTCAGCCCCATCGGCAGCGCCAGGTCCGCGCCCAGGTCCCAGCCGGTCGCGCGCTCGGGCTTCAGCGTCTCGTTGCCGAAATCGGAAAACAGCTGGAACAGCGTCGGCGCCTTGAAGCCCTCGCCCCAGCTCCCCCGCAGCCGCAGCGACTCCATCACCTGCCACGAACCGCTGGCCGCCAAGGTCGTCGCCCCGCCGAAGCGGCTGTGTTCGTCGTGGCGAACGCCGGCCTGCAGGTTCACCCCGTCGACGGGTGCAAGCAGCGCCTGCAGCCAGCCTCCTTCCAGTGTTGCGCGCGCCGTGAACGGGTCGGGCGTGAAGGCATCCTCGGTGCGTATCCGCGTCACCTCGCGCTCCACCCCCCCGGCCAGCGTCAGCCAGGCAGCCGCCACCCAGTCGCCGCGCAGGTCCAGCCGCTCCAGCCGCCCTTCCGACGCAAAGCTGTCACCCTGCCCCGGCGCAAAGGTGCGCCGGTCGATGTCCGAGGCCTGCCAGCCCACACGGATCGAGCCCCGCTCGCCCTTGTAGCCAAGCCCGGCCACCCCGCTCAGCTCGCGCATGGCCTGCCGCTCGTCGGTGTCCCCGAAGGCAAAGGTCGGCGGCGCAAAGCCGTCGATCCCAACTTCGGACTTCTGGAATCGCCCGCGCAGGTCGGCAATCAGCCCCGGCGCCAGCTCCACATCGGCCCGCACCGCCCCGCCCCATGCTTCATAGTCGTCCCGCTCGGAATTGCCGCGCGATTCCGCCGCTGCCGAAATCCCGTCGGTCCGCTGCCAGTTGCCGCCAGCCGACAGCGCAACCGGCCCCACCCGGCCCGACACATCCCCCCGCGCCAGGAAGGACTGCCGCGACCCGGCCTCCAGCCACGCGTCAGCCGCAAGCGCCTC